>JBOIGK010000144.1:0-2213 GCA_050742695.1 Advenella sp.
CAATACGGCTGATAGTTGCTCTACAACCGTGCTATAGCGCTCCACAAGGGCAAGGTCGTGTAATTCTTCAGGATCGTTGTCCATATCAAATAGCTGGGCGTCCATCCCTACATAATAAATGAGTTTCCATTTACCTTGCCTCACCATATATGCCGCAGATTCTGCTCCTGCCGCATGATATTCAGAAAAAACTGCTCGCCCAGGATCATCCGGCTGGGTGGCTATCTTTAGGAGTGATTCACCAGGCAGCGACTCAGGCACGGGGACGCCCATCCACTCCAATAAGGTTGGAGCAACGTCGACGAGTGAAACATGGGTGCCTACAACGCGACTTTTGGTATGTCCTGGCGCACGCATTAGCAGAGGAATTCTAGAAGCCTCTTCATACATCGTGGATTTACCCCACAAACCTCGGGTTCCCATATTGTCGCCATGATCTGACGTGTAAATGACAAGCGCTTCGTCCGCCAGTCCACATTCGTCGATTGTCTCGCAAAGTTGCCGGAAATGATCATCCATAAAACTGCAGAGTGCCCCATAACTGAGCAGTGCCTGGCGCCGTTTCTGATCATCGAAATAGTTATCGTGCGTAAAGCACTTGCGAAAGCTATCGATCCAGGGGTGGTCGTTGCGATCTTGTTCCTTGGATAGCTTTGGCAGAGGGATATCTTCCAAGCGGTACTGGGAAGCAAATTGTTCGGGAGCAATCAGAGGAAAGTGTGGAGCAACGAATGAAGAAAAGAGCACCCATCGATCTTGGTCAGCATGACCTTTGATCCATTCTATCGATGCTTTAGCGATATCTCTGTCATATCGGGTATAGCTGCTTTCACCAATGCCAACTTCATCAGCCATGGCGCGCGATTTGTGGCGTACAGGAAGTGGATCTCGCACCGAACCCAGTAAATCGCCAACGCCATTTACCACATGCATTGGCAATACCTGTCGTGTAAAGCCCGTGTCTTCCTGTTCACTGCGGAAATGCAGTTTTCCGATCGAAGTTACATCAATGCCTGCGTCACGTAACGCATGTGTCCAGCCCTTTGGCGTTCCATAATATGGAAGCGCATTGTCCCAGTTTCGGCTTTCATGCGCATAGAGACCCGTTGTAAATGCGGCTCGAGCTGGGATACAGATGGGAGAGTTGGTGTAGGATGAGGCAAATATTGTGTTTGTGCCCCCAAATGAGTCCATAAATGGTGTTTTGATCCAAGGGTGCCCGACACAGGACAGGGCAATGCCAGAATGTTCATCTGACATAACAACGATTGCTATACGCCGCCCGGATTGTTTTGCCGCTATTGAATTCATCTTTATGCCTCCCTCAGGCCTTGACTGTTCACGATTTTCTGCCAGTGAGCCAGATCATCTGAAACGTATTTGGAAAAAGCTTCTTGGGTCATTGGCATTGTCTCGATCCCTTCGCCGGCCAGCCTTTTTTCGACTTCTGGCAGAGCTAGTACGCGATCCACTGCAGACCAGAGCGTTTGAGTGATGTCTGGGGGCATTTCTTTGGGGCCCATGATGCCGAGCCATTGGACCGTTTCCAGTTCTGGAATGCCGATCTCTTTGAATGTTCTGACATCAGGCAATAGGGGCGCGCGCTGCGCACCGCTTACTGCGAGTGCACGCATCCTGCCGGATTTGATGTAGGGCGTTGCTCCTGCCAGCCCTGGCATACAGAACTGTATCTGACCCGCCACCATATCATTGAAGCCCGGTCCCAGACCACGGTAGGGCACATGGAGCACATCAATGTCGGCAATCAGTTTTAAACCTTCGAATACCAAATGGGTAATACTTCCCACGCCTCCGGATGCATAACTGAATTTACCTGGGTTCTTTTTTACGACGTCCAGAAAATCTTCAAAAGTCTTGGGACCCGACATGTTGGTGACCAACACATTGGGCGCTCCCCCCATCATTGCAATGTGCGTAAAATCCTTGATTGGGTCGTAGGGGACTTTGCGGTAGGCCGGCAACGTCCCGTGGGTGCTGACAAAGCCCAGAATAAGGTTATAGCCGTCTGGGGATGCGCGGGCCATTGCCTGGGTTGCAATCTGTCCGCTTGCGCCTCCTTGATTTTCGACTACCCAGGTGGCATTCATTGTCCGGGACAGGTAATCTGCCATTATTCTGGCAACGCTGTCAGTGCCGGCGCCCGGACTCACCGGGACGACAAACCTTATCGCTCGTTCTGGATAGCCCTTGGC
>JBOIGK010000145.1:0-6596 GCA_050742695.1 Advenella sp.
GCATCGCCAAAGCGCTTGAGGGCGCGCTCAAACAGCGCCTGGGTTGCCAGTGCAGTGAGCGGGGTTTTCTCCGAGGGCTTCCAGATGACCGCGTTGCCGCATACAAGCGCCAGAGCGGTATTCCATGACCAGACGGCCACCGGGAAATTGAAGGCGGTGATCACACCGACCACGCCCACCGGGTGCCAGGTTTCCATCATGCGGTGACCAGGGCGCTCCGAGGCGATGGTCAAGCCATACAACTGGCGCGAGAGGCCGACCGCGAAATCACAAATGTCGATCATTTCCTGTACTTCGCCCTCACCTTCGGCGGTGATCTTGCCGGCTTCGACGGACACCAGGCGACCCAGGGCTGCCTTGTGTTCACGCAGCTCTTCGCCCAGCAGCCGGATCAGCTCGCCACGGCGCGGCGCAGGAACATTGCGCCATGCCTTCTGGGCTGCGGCGGCCTGGTCAATCGCCTGGTTCGTTTGCTGTGTCGTGTGTTCCCTGACATCGGCGATGCGTGCTCCGTCTACCGGTGAGTGAACCGGCAGCGAACCACCGGTGACCGATTCCTGGGTGATGCCCAGCGCGCTGAATAATTCCTTGACTGAATCCATTTTCGGTTTCCTTGTTTGCCGGCAGAACCGGGATGTATGACGGTAACAACAGATGTACAGACGACAGAGCCTGAACTGTCAATAATTGCCAACGAACCCTAAGCAGAGCAGCTTGACGATGATTCTGTCTTATATGCTATTGTTAACACAAAAAATAATTGCGAGTGAAATTTCCAACCAATACTGTTTGAGCAAGCTTTGGCCATAGTTCCCAAAATTGCTGCAATCGGAGCTGTAACCATTGCTTTAACCCGTGCTTTAACCACAGCTTTGAACGGGAGGTGCTATCACACTTGAATTGCTGGCGGCGATGCCGGCGTGATGCTGGCCTTGGCCGGGTGCCTGCAGCACAGGCATGCTCATTCAATTGTGTAGCGTACTTCCATCCTTTCTTAAAGTCAAAAAATTTCTTAAAGGAAATTTAACACTAACGGAGGTGCCGTCCCATTCGTACTTTCCCCTGTTCGTCGTGACCGAATACTGCCCTGGTGCTGCCGCATTAGCTTGCGGCAACCCGAAAGTGGCATCACTTTTGCTTTGGCAACCCTGCGCAATCAGTTAACAAAGGAAACAGGTTTATGGCTCCCAAGTTTTATAATGAGATATGGCTGGAAGAGGCGAAAAAGAAGCCGGTCCCCCGCAAGCACTACGAAGAATACCTCAAGTGGCTGGAGCGACAGGAGGCCGATTTGCTGCTGAACAAGCGCGAAGAAGCCGAGGCGCTGTTTCAGCAGGTGGGGATTACCTTCTCGGTATCGGGCGATGGCGATGGCACGGAGCGGACCATTCCGTTTGACATCATTCCCCGCGTATTTCCGCTCAGGGAGTGGAACGCGCTGCAGCGCGGCGTTGAGCAGCGCGTCAAGGCCCTGAATATGTTCCTGCATGATGTCTACCATGACAAGGACATGATTCGCGCCGGGCTTATCCCTGCTGATCTGATCATCAATAACACACAATACCGCCCGGAGATGGTCGGTCTGGATGTGCCGCATCGCACCTATGCGCATATTGCGGGCATTGACATCGTGCGCGCCGGCAAGGGCGAGTTGTACGTGCTGGAAGACAACCTGCGGGTGCCGTCCGGCGTGAGCTATATGCTGGAGAACCGCAAGATGATGATGCGGTTGTTCCCCGACCTTTTCAGCAAAATCAAGGTGACGCCGATAGCGCATTACCCAGATCTGCTGCTTGAAACCCTGATCGAGTCGGCGCCCGAAGGCATCGACAAGCCCACCATTGCCGTGCTCACTCCCGGTATGTACAACTCTGCATACTTCGAGCATACGTTTCTTGCGCAGCAAATGGGCGTGGAACTGGTCGAAGGCAAGGACCTGTTCGTCAAAGACGATTATGTCTACATGAGAACCACGCAAGGGCCGCAGCGTGTGGATGTGATGTATCGCCGCCTGGACGATGACTTCCTGGATCCCGAGGTGTTTCGCAAGGATTCGGCGCTGGGTGTGCCAGGCCTGATGCGGGCCTACAAAGCGGGCAACCTGACGCTGTGCAATGCCATCGGCACCGGCATCGCCGATGACAAATCGGTTTACCCATATGTCACGGAAATGATCCGCTTCTATCTGGGCGAAAAGCCGCTACTGAACAACGTGCCTACCTATATGTGCCGCAACGAAGAGGATAAGGCCTATGTGCTTGCCAATTTGAAGGAACTGGTAGTCAAGGAAACGCACGGCGCCGGTGGCTACGGCATGCTGGTCGGACCGGCGGCCACGCGGGATGAACTGGCCACGTTCGAGCAACTGATCAAAAAGGATCCGGCCAAATATATTGCCCAACCCACGCTGGCGTTGTCCACCTGCCAGACGTTTGTAGAGGCCGGCATTGCCCCGCGTCACGTGGATCTGCGACCGTTCGTGCTGTCCGGCAAGACGATCCGCATGACCGCGGGCGGATTGACTCGCGTGGCACTCAAAGAGGGGTCGCTGGTGGTCAATTCATCACAGGGAGGCGGCACCAAGGATACCTGGGTCATCAACCGGCGCGGCTAGGGGCGCCAGCCGGGCGCAAAGCGGGTCAATGCCGTCTGCATGAGTGCGCCAGTGCGCCGCAGCAGACCGCGTTATCGTCGAATGAAAAATAAGGAAGAATCATGTTAAGTCGTACCGCTGATCATATTTACTGGATGTCCCGTTACCTGGAGCGGGCAGAAAATACCGTACGTCTGCTGGAGGTCTGTTACCAGACGACCCTCATGACCAATGACGAGGATCATTCGGACTATAGCTGGCGCAGCGTGCTGGCGACGCTGGAAACGCTGGAGCAGTATGAGGCCGAATGCGGCGCCATCAGTGCCGATCGGGTGATTGACTTTGTGGTCAACAGCAAGAACTACACCTCGTCCATCGCCTCATGCATCCGGCTGGCGCGGGAAAACGTGCGGGCGATCCGTGGTACCGTGACGTCCGAAATATGGGAAACGATCAACTTTACCTGGCTGGAGATGAACCGCCTGCTCAAGACGCCGATACTGGCCAGTAACCCGACGCGATTCTTCGAGTGGATCAAGACCCGATCCCTGCAGACGCTGGGCGCGCAGGAAGGCACCATGCTGCGCAACGAAACATACAACTTCATGCGCCTGGGCACCTATCTGGAGCGCGCAGACAATACTGCGCGCATGCTGGAAATCCGCTTCTACCTGGAGAATGCGGCTGATGACAAGCGCAAGCTGGTCACCCAGCTGTATCACTGGACCGCTGTGCTGCGCTCGCTCTCCGGCCTGGAAATCTATCGTCAGGTGTTTCGCGAAACCGTCGACCCCAAACGCGTGATCGAGCTGATTGTATTGCACCCGGATATGCCGCATTCTCTGGCCCATTCCTCGCGCGAGCTGCTGGCCCATTTGCAAAAAGTGCGTAATGCCAAATCCGATGAAACGCTGCGCCTGGCGGGAAGGCTGGATGCGGACCTGCGCTATACCACGATTGATGAAATTTTCAAGGCAGGTCTGCACGACTGGCTGACCCGGTATCTGGAGAAAATGGAGGTGATTGGCCAGGGTATCAACGACGATTTCCTGTGGCAGCCGGTCCAATAGCATCATCGGGTCCTGGAGTGAACCGGCAGAACAGCGACGCCGACGATGCTGTTCTGTGCGGCAATGCGTGCGCCGGGGCTGTAGCCGGCAAAGGGTGTGGTGCATGTGCATCGTTGTCGCCCATTAGTCGACACAATGGTAGGCGTCTGGTCGAAATTGCGTACAATGACTCATTGTAAAGTCATCATCAATGGTTGCATGGACTTTTCCCTTGATCAATTACTGAGCCCTTCCCCGGCCGGAGCGTTTTCCGAGCTGCGGAACCAGGACGGACGCCTGGCGCCGGAGTGGGATTATGTGCTGTCGGCACTCAGGAACCTTGCTCCCGATGATCTCAAGGGCTTTCTGGCGTATATCGCCGAAAATATCCAGAACCGGGGCAGCATCTACAATGCCTATAGCGAAGACGGCAGTACCGAGCCCTGGGAGTCGCTCAGCGTTATTCCGTATGTGATTTCTGCCCAGGAGTGGGATTACATTGAGCTTGCAGTGGCCCAGCGCGCGGCCGTGATCAACGATACGCTGCGCGATATTTACGGCCCGCAGCAACTGATTCGACGGGGCCTGGTTCCGCCCTCGCTCATCTTCGGGCAACGGGGCTTTCTATGGCCTTGCATCAATACCCTGGATACGCACGACAATCACCTTCATATGTACGCAGTCGATATTGCCCGCGATGAAAACGGGCAGTGGCGGGTGCTCAAGGATCGGACCCAGGGGCCGCTGGGCGCGGGTTATGCACTGCAGAACCGGCAGATCATGAGCACGGCACTGCCGGCACTGTTCAACCAGTTGCGGGTTCATCCGCAAACCGACTATTTCCGTGCCCTGCGCCAGACCCTGCTGTCGAGTATGTCGGTCGAAGATGGCAACGTCGTCACGGTACTGCTCTCACCGGGACCCAAACACCCCGCGTATTTCGAACATGTTTTCCTGGCCCGGCAAATGGGTGTGCCCATTACCGAAAGCCTGGACCTGACCGTACGCAACGATTTGCTATACCTCAAGACGCTGCGGGGCCTGCAGCGGGTGCATGTAGTGTTGCGTCGCCTGGAAGACAGCGAATGTGATCCGATGGAGCTGTATGGCAGCGACTATCCGGGTATTCCGGGCTTGTTGCAGGCCATCCGCAAAGGTACTGTGACGGTATGCAATGCATTGGGATCGGGTGTACTCGAATCTGCTGGCATGCTGGAGTTTTTGCCCGGCATTTGCCAGCATCTGCGCGGCGAACCCTTGCTAATGGATTCGATCCGCAGTTGGTGGTGCGGTGACGAGGCCAATCTGGATTATGCCCGCAAGCACTTTGATTCCCTGATGTTCAAATCGAGCTTTTCATCGATGCGCGCCAGTCCGCAATACGTGCCCGATATGAATCAAGCGCAGCGCGAGGCACTGTTGCAGCGGCTGCAAACCAGTCCGCGTTCGCTGGTGGCGCACGAGGTGATACCGCTGGCCCGCATTCCGGAAATTGATTTTGAATCGAGGCAGTTGCAGATGCGTCGCTTTACCATGCGGGTTTTTGCCACCTTGACCCCTGATGGTTCCTATCAGGTCATGCCCGGTGGTGTCGTGCGGGTCGAAGACAAAACCAATACACCGGTACTGTCTTCGCGCAACAGACAGATCAACAAGGACCTGTGGGTCTGCCGGGTGGGCCGTCCCGCGTCGCCGACCGTGGTCACGGTGCCTCCGGCCAGCGACCGGGTGCGCAACGCATCGGACGCGTTTGAAGCAAAGCCGCTGACGCTCGAGCAATTGCTGGCGGCGCACACGACCACGCCGGCCCGTATAGGCGAGAATCTGTTCTGGATGGGACGCTATGGCATCCGCGCGGAGCTTTCGGTATTGCTGCTGCGTACCATCATCCGCAACCTGACCGAGCGTGTGACCGAGAAGGAAACGCTGATCACGCTGCTGTACAAACTGGGTACGCATCTGCATGTATTGCCTGCGCCGTCGGCAGAAGCCATCGGCGCAGACGGCACCTATGACATCAATTTCATTCGTCATCAGATGGGGGCGTCACTGGCACCTTCGTCGCTGAACGGCGCGCTGGCCAACAATGTGAACTATCTGCATCAGTGTGCGTTCAATATACGGGAAAAGCTGTCTCTGGATGTATGGTGGGTCGTCAATTACATGCCTGCCTATCTGGGCTCAGCCGAACTGGACCTGACCGTGGTGCAGCAGCGCATACAGGAACTGTTCGCCAGTTGTTCGATCCTCTCTGGTTTTACACATGAACAGATGACGCGTGACGAGGGCTGGAGCTTTCTGTTGCTAGGCCGCCTGATCGAAAAGCTGGGTCGCATGAGCGACACGCTGGGATTTTTCCTCAGGCAGAGCGAGCATGACAAAACCATGATGCTCGAGTCGCTGCTGGAAATTGCCTACAGTATCGTGACCTATCGCGCCCGCTACCACCGCGAAGAAGAGATGCTGGCAGTGCTGTATCTGCTGGTGTTCGACCGCAGCAACCCCTATTCACTGCGCTACCTGTGCCAGAGTCTGCTGGATAACAGCGCTGCATTCAATGTCCAGGAAGCGCAAAGCAGGCAAATCCTGCAAAAGGCGCTGGGCGATCTGGACGCGGTTGATCTGGCGGGGTTTGCCGTGGGAACGCCCGCAGCCGAGCAGATTTACCAGCAACTGGGCAGTGTTTGCGCCGACATTTCTTACGGGCTGTCCATTTACGCCAACAGCATCAGCCATCAGTATTTTCTTGTTACCGAAACCATAGCGAGCGAGACCGGCCTTGAGACGGTCAACAAGGAGTTCCTGTGATGGTGACCTATCACATTCAACATGACACGGAATATGATTACTACTCGCCGGTGACCCAGTCACGGCAGATACTGCGCCTTTCCCCGCGTATTTTGCCCTGGCAGGGGCCCGAGTCCCATGTCATCAATATCGATCCGTGTCCAGAC
>JBOIGK010000146.1:0-5474 GCA_050742695.1 Advenella sp.
GGATCGGACCCACGACACGGGTCAGCTCCATTGCGAACCCGGTTTCCTGCAACATGCTGGCGATCTGCAACGGTGCGAAAAGCTGGGTAGCGCCGTCCACCACCAGAACGATAACGACAAGCGCGCTCATTATCCGGCCTGCCCATTGGGCACGATGCAGGATCTGCACGTCAGGCAGGCTCAGCGTTTTTGACATTTGTGATTCTCCGATGGGATATTGCCAATATTTGGAGCATACTGTGTCTCTGAAATGTGATAAACAGCGAAAAAATGAACGCACTGTTCTCCCGGAATAGAACAATGGGATATCAAGGTACGAAAAATGCAAAATCTCCAGCCCATCCTCATTTTCATAACGGTGGCGGAAATGGGGAGTTTCACCCACGCAGCCGATAGCCTGGGCATCCAGAAGGGAAGAGCCTCAACGGCGGTCCGCAAGCTGGAAGAAAATCTCGGCGTCAGACTCCTGCATCGGACGACGCGTAGCGTGCAATTGACAGAAGACGGACGGGCATTTCATGCGCGTGCCCGTGATCTGCTTGCAGAAGTGGATGAGCTGCATTCCATGTTCGCTGGCGATCAAGTAGCACTGCGCGGGCGCTTACGCGTTGATCTGCCAAGCGAGCTGGCGCGCACCACTATCGTGCCAGCCCTGCCGGCCTTTATGGCGACGTACCCCGAGTTGGAGCTGGAGATGTCGAGTACCGATCGCCAGGTCGATCTGGTACAAGAAGGGTTTGACTGCGTATTGCGACTCGGGCCGGTCAGGGACGAAACGCTGATTGCCCGCCCGCTGGGCAAGTTACGCATGATCAACGCCGCCAGCCCTGCCTACCTGGCGCGCTATGGCGTTCCTGAGTCGCTGGACGATCTCAAGCGTCAGGAACATCGGGTTGTCCATTTTTCGCCGATGCTGGGCGCAAGACCTTATGGGTGGGAATATCCCGACAGCGGCAGCTACGCGACGCTTCAATTGCCGGGGGCACTACACGTTAACAATGCGCAGACCTACGAAGCCGCCGCCCTGGCCGGGCTTGGCCTGATTCAGGCGCCACGCATAGGGATTGGCCAATACCTGGAGAGTGGAGCGCTGGTGGAGGTTATGCCCGAATTTCGTCGCCGGTCACTGCCCGTGTCCCTGGTCGTCGCACATCGGCGCAATCTGTCGCACCGGGTTCGCGCATTCATGAAATGGATCGAAGGTGTGCTGACGCCGTATCTGGAATAAGGTGTCGTGAATACTCGTCGGCTGGCTTAAGACCGGTATAACCCAAAAATGTCTGTAGTGCCTATGATGCCGCTAATAATCGGAAGCTCGTCTAAAATGCAAGAAGCAGAATCAAGAAGGCCTGAAATAAGCGTCCACCAAGATCCGGACTCCGCGCTTTGCGCTTCATGCCCAACGGTACAAGAAGCGAGCGCATGACGAGTGTGATTATCGTAAAGTGCTGAAAACACTCATCCACAATTGAAACACATACGTAATTAAGTAGCCAATATGAATACGCTTTTGCTGGTAGGTGGTGAGCTGTGTGAACGGACAGCCAAGCTGTTTGATCCGGCCCATTGGAAATGCATTGGTCTGCGCCGCAGCAAGGTGACGCCTGCCCGCGAGAACACCATTTCCTGGCACGAAGCTGATCTGTCGAACCCGGAAAGCCTCTCTTTTCTGAGTGCAGGCGAATTCTCCGCGATCACCCATATTCTGTATGCCCCATCGCCAGACAGCAGGACAGAGGCACACTACACGGGGGTGTACTCACTTGGCCTGCCAAAGCTGCTGGGCAGCCTGTCCGCCGGTTGCCTGAACCGGCTACAGCGGTGTGTATTGGTGGGGTCCTCTGCCGTTTGGGGGCCATCCGATGATTGGGTAGACGAAGATACCCCGGTTGAGCGCACGAACTTTCGGGCCGCCTCGCTGCTGGAAGCGGAAGCGGCGCTGCATGAAACGCTGCCGTCGGGCGCTGGGGTTTCGCTTCGACTGTCGGGCTTATACGGCCCGGGGCGACTGCAATTGCTCAAAGGGCTGCAGGCTGGCACGATCACCGCGCCAGACGGGTCCGGCCATTGGGCGAATCGAATTCACATCGACGATGCTGCACGAGCATGTGCGCATTTGCTAACGATGACCAATCCCCAGCCACTTTACATCGGAACGGATAATTGCCCCATGCCAACAGCACAGTTGTATGATGCGCTGGCGCAGATGATGGGCGCGCCCTCACCTGCCCGGCAGCTACGACCGCCCAGCGGCAAGCGGCTATCGAACGCGCGGCTGCGAGCCAGCGGCTGGACGCCCGCATGGCCCAATGCGCTTGAGGGGTATGCGGCGCAATGGGTTTGAACAAAGTTAGACAGATTGCCCAGGCGTTGTCAGATAAGAAAGCACGGTCTCTTGTGCAATACTACTTTACGCATGTGAAATCGGATACAACCTGCTCTCGAAGGGTAGCCTGGTAGTTCAGCTTCTTCCCAGTGTTGCATATAAAGCGCTCAAGCTCATTGGACGTCCATCGAACGATCGGGCCCGAAAAGGAACTACCCTCATTAGTCACATTGAGGTCTATTTTAGTAAAGTAATTCGCCGCCAAAATCGGGAAAATAGACAATAGCTTCAGGTGGATCTTGCCAATGCGCGACACACACCAAACCTACACTCAACTTGCCACCATAGCCAGGACAAACACCGTTTAAACGCAAACTACCAGTCCTGGCTCATTTCTCCAGCGAACGCCGGTTGGCTTGCCACACTCTCGCGCATTTTCATCCGTTCGTACCATGCGAGCAAGGCCCCACATTCAGGCGGTATGTCGAGCTTGACAATAGCAGCAAACACTAAGCCGCCAATGACGGTAATGTCGGCCATAGAGAATTGTTCGCCTGCTACATAGGGTTGCCGCTGAAGTACTTTATCAAAGTAATGCATGCCGCGAAGCGCCTTATCACGCTGCCGCAGCCCCCACTCCTGATTCTGGTACAGCTCCACCAATGGCCCTAAGCCTGGTGTGGCGTGGTGAAAATAGACACTGATGGCATCAAGCAATTCGATTTCTGCCCGTTTGCTCATCATATGTATGACCCCCTGCTCCAGGGGGGTGGTGCCCGTAAGACTAGGCGCGCCATCCAGCGTATCCAGATATTGGGTGATAGCCGTGCATTCGGCAATCAGCGTACCGTCCGCCAGTTCGAGCACCGGCAATGTCCCCGAATAATTTTTCTGCTCGATGAACGCCGGTGTCTTGTGTTCGCCCTTGTACAGATCGACCATCTCAAATCGAACGCGCTGTTGCTGTTGCTTTTCTGCGATAGCGATTCTAACTCTCGTTGGATAGGGGCCGACCGGGAAGTCATAGACTGTCATGGAGGGTCGGGTAGTAGGATCAATATTCGTAATGACGGATGTCATTGGTTTACTCCTGAACGAGTTGAAGAAGCCAACGAAAGGGATTAGCTAACCTACCTAACGTTAGGTAGATTTACTATATTGCGTTATACTAAGCCCTGTCAATGTTTCTTTTCGCCGGAGCTAAAGTGATGATCGAAGCAGTAGGAAGTTCCAAGGAGAAAATCCTATTGGAAGCGACAAGGATGGCGCAAGCGCACGGCTATAACGGATTAAATGTTCGAGATCTAGCGAGCGCTGTCGGGATCAAGGCGGCCAGCGTCTATCATCATTACGCCAGCAGGCGGATCTTGGTGCCGCGGTGGCAAAACGCTATTGGGAAGACTCCGAGGCGACGCTGCATGCGATGGAGGAGGCGTTAGATAGTCCGCTTGAATGCCTGCGCAGATATCCTGAAACTTTCCGCAAGGCGCTCGTGCGAGACAATCGCATCTGCTTGTGCAGTTTCATGGCAGCCGAAACAGATGATCTTCCTAACGAGATTAAGAAAGAGGTACGACA
Source organism: Advenella sp. (assembly GCA_050742695.1). GTDB lineage: Bacteria > Pseudomonadota > Gammaproteobacteria > Burkholderiales > Burkholderiaceae_B > Advenella. Next base: position 3,905 of record JBOIGK010000146.1, read on the forward strand.
ATTCGCAGACGTAAATATCGCCTGGCTCAAAAGAATGCTGCTCTCCTCAGCCTCGTTACCCGAAGAGGAGTGTGAGCTTCGCGCTGAAGCTATTTTTGCGGCCGTCGCTGGCGCACAGCTTATAGCAAGGAGCCGTTCTGACATCGCTTTGTATGATCAACTCATTGTTGGTTATTCGTCTGCTGGCTTGATACCGAGATAGTTGTGGCATTTTGGTTGTTATCGGTCAAAACCATCGTGGGCACCGGATCTTACCTGCGAAGAACTCGGTATCGGCTGCGTGCCATGAGAGCTCTCACCCAGCCACTTTACACAGGAATGGACAATTGCACCAAACGAGACTCACAAAGAAATGCCCTAGTCAAAAATAACAACAGCGCCATGATGAGGATGATGTGGCACTTTTGCATTTGATTCATCTAGTTCAGGCTTATCTTCGACAAAGTTAATGCTATCTCATTGCAGGGCATCATCAGCGCCATGCCTAAACCATGCATATTAAAATAATAATATAGTATTTAAACAGCAGGCAGCGCGCAGTTTATAGTGTGATGACTCACAGCGCATTGCAATTGTTCAATGCGCAAGTATTTGTATTGTGCATCTGCCATGTCATCTTCAGAAGTCATCACATCAGCTCCACCCCGACCCCTTGCCCGCGAAGGCCAGGACAGCACGATTGCGCGCAAGGCATCCACCAGAAAAAGCGCCAGCCAATCACAACTGAAATTACAAACCATTTCCTGGATTGTGCCGGTGCTGATCCTTGCAATCTGGGAACTGCTTTCTCGCATTGGCTACATTGCGCCGCAGATTTTGCCCTCGCCCAGCAGCGTGGCGCAGACGGGGGTTGAACTGATGCAGAACGGCACCCTGCTTGTCCATTTGGGCTACAGCCTGGCCCGCGCTGCTGTCGGTTTTGTCATTGGCGGCGCAATCGGATTTGCACTGGGTCTGGCAGTGGGTTTCTCTCGCCTTGCCGAAGCGGTGCTGGACCGTTCCGTACAGATGATCCGAGCCGTCCCGTTTATGGCGTTGCTACCGCTGGTTATTGTCTGGTTCGGCGTAGATGAGTCAGGCAAGATTTTCCTGGTCGCCCTGGCTGTCATGTTTCCCATTTATATCAATACGGTCCTGGGCATTCGCCAGGTCGATCCGAAATTGCTGGAAGTGGGCCGAGTCACCGGATTGAGCCGGCGTGAACTGGTGCGTTGGATCATCCTGCCTGGCGCCATGCCTTCCATCCTGACAGGCGTGCGCTACGCGCTCGCCGTTGCATGGCTGGCACTGGTCATCGCTGAAACCATCGCGACCAACAAGGGTATCGGGTTTCTGGCCATGGATGCGCGCGAATTTCTGCAGACCAATGTGATTGTGTTGACCATCCTGATTTACGCAATCATTGGCGTCGTCGCCGATAGCGTTGCCAAGACGCTTGAGCGCAAACTGCTGGCCTGGCACCCTAACTACGACAAGGACGGCAATCAATGAGTACCCTTCCCAACGGCCGTCTTGCAGTCAGTACACGCGGTTTACGCCGGCAGTATGGCGAGCAGGTCATCATCGACCA
>JBOIGK010000147.1:0-3432 GCA_050742695.1 Advenella sp.
GTCTGGTATGGCCTGTTGGCCCCTGCCGGCACACCCAAGGAAGTGATCGATAAACTCAACAGTGTGGCTGTAGAAGCACTGAAAGATCCCAAAGTTGTTGACGCACTTGAAAAACAGGGCGCATTTGTTTCCGGTAACACGCCTGAAGAATTCGGCAAGGAAATCCAGCAACAATTCGATTGGGCCAAGGACGTCGTCAAGAAAGGCAATATCAAGCTCGACTGACGCATCAGGCTGACCGTCAAGTGCAGTTGGGACTGGGCATCCCGGCTGCACCGCGACCGCAGCATTTCCTTGCGCAAAGTAAATTCAAAAACGAAGGTTTAGTATATGCACATTAAAAGTCAACAGGATTTCTGGGCGGGAATCATGTTCATCGTGATCGGGGTGGGCTTTGCCCTGTTCTCCGAATCATATGACATGGGTACTCCTGCCCGTATGGGTCCGGGTTATTTTCCGTTCTGGCTGGGCGTTGCCCTGGCACTTCTTGGCGCTATCGTCTTTATGACCTCGTTGCGAGGCGAGGCTAAAGAAGACACCGACATCGGTCATTTCGACTGGGACATCCTTTTTCTGATCATCGGTTCAATTTCCATTTTCGCGCTCATGCTCGACCATCTGGGACTGTACATTTCGGTTCCATTGCTGATCCTCTTCAGCAGCCTGGCAAGTCATGAATTCAGCCTCAAGATCGCGATATTCAATGCCATTTTCCTCACGCTGTTCACATGGCTGGCGTTTATCAAGGGGCTTGGTCTGATTTTCCCCTTGCTGCCAGTCCCTTTCGGTGAATGGTCTCTGCTCGCACAGATCTTCGTCCCTCTGTCACTCATCATTGCTGTTGTGACGCTGGCACGTCGTCTCAAAGGAAAATAACATTATGGAACTACTTGAACACTTGGCGCTGGGGTTTTCGGTCGCGTTTACGCCTGAAAATCTGCTTTATGCGCTGCTCGGATGTATTCTCGGAACATTGATCGGTGTATTGCCCGGTATCGGCCCTGTGCCTACCATTGCGATGCTGCTGCCGCTTACCTACGTTCTGCCTCCTGTTGCCGGTTTGATTATGCTTGCCGGTATTTACTATGGCTCCCAGTACGGGGGGTCAACCACGGCTATTCTGGTCGCGCTTCCGGGGGAAACCTCGGCGGTGGTCACGGTGCTCGATGGTCACCAGATGGCCAAGAACGGGCGAGCGGGGGCGGCGCTTTCGATCGCTGCGCTCGGCTCTTTCTTTGCTGGCTGCTTTGCGACAGTACTGCTGGCCGCGTTCGCACCGCCACTGGCTGAGGTGGCCTTCAAGTTCGGGCCGGCCGAGTATTTCTCGCTGATGGTGCTGGGTCTGATCGGCGCCGTGGTCCTGGCTTCAGGATCCCTGCCAAAAGCCATCTGTATGATTCTGCTGGGTCTGCTGCTGGGTATGGTGGGTACCGATGTGAACTCGGGTGTGGCCCGTTTTGACTTCGGTATTCCGGAACTACAGGACGGTATTGACTTTGCGGTGGTTGCCATGGGCGTTTTCGGTCTGGCCGAAATCATGAACAACCTGGCGCAAAAGGAAAATCGCGTCAATATTACCGATAAGATCGGCAGCCTGTATCCGAACAAGCAGGAGCTCAGGGAAGCCGCGCCAGCCGTTCTGCGTGGTACCTTGCTGGGTTCTGCGCTAGGCATTCTGCCTGGCGGCGGTGCAGTATTGTCGTCCTTTGCCTCCTATACCATGGAGAAAAAAATCTCCAAGAATCCGGAACGCTTCGGCAAGGGACATCCCGCTGGTCTGGCCGGCCCTGAGTCTGCCAACAACGCCGCTGCACAAACCTCGTTCATTCCGCTGCTCACACTGGGTATTCCGGGTAACGCGGTAACGGCGCTGATGGTGGGGGCGATGACCATTCACAATATTCAGCCTGGCCCGCAGGTCATGAGCAGCAACCCCGATCTGTTCTGGGGTCTGATCGTGTCTATGTGGATCGGTAACATGATGCTGGTGATCCTGAACCTGCCGCTGGTTGGTCTGTGGGTCAAACTGCTCAAAGTGCCCTACCGCATGCTGTTCCCGGCTATTGTGCTGTTCTGCTCGATTGGTGTGTACTCGTTGAACTACAACGTGTTCGATATCTATATCATGGCTATTTTCGGTATCATTGGCTACTTCTGGACCAAGCTCAAATGTGAGGGTGCGCCGCTGTTGCTGGGACTGGTACTGGGTCCGATGATGGAAGAAAATTTCCGTCGTGCCCTGCTGCTGTCTCGGGGTGATTTCACCACCTTTGTCACGCGACCGCTGTCCATGTCACTGCTTATCGCAGCAGCTGCTCTTGTGGTGATCGTGGCCATCCCGTCGATCCGTAAGAAACGCGAGGAAACCTTCGTCGAAGAAGACTAACTCCGCGTTCTGAAAGAATCATCCCCGCCCGGACCTGTCGTTAAAAATAACAGGGTCCGATCAGGCGGGGATTTTTTTGTCTGCCGCTGTTTGAATATCGGCCTGGACAATAACGCTAATGGCTTGAGTCAATACAGCAATAAAAACAATAAAGCGTGCTCACCTGATGGTTGGCACGCTTTATTGTTTTCTAAACGAGAACCACCTTCAAAAGCAGCGCTGCCCGTTTGTTTATATCATGTACGATCCGGGCGTCACTGCTGCGCGGCAGCCCAAAAATGACTCTCTTTGGCTGATGATCGTTCTAAATAGATGCCGGTTCAGAAGAGCCGGCATAAACGTTTACAGTGACCAGCCGCCATCGATAATCTGCGTGGTGCCGGTGGTATAAATGGATTCATCGGACGCCAGATACAAGGCAAGATAAGCGATCTCTTCGGGACGGCCGACGCGGCCGATAGGCTGGCGCGATACAAAGTTGGCACGCATCTCATCTTCAGATGTGCCGTATTTTTTGGCCTGGCCGGCAATCCGGTCCTTGAGCGACGGAGATTCCACGGTGCCCGGGCAGATTGCGTTGCAACGAATACCCTGGCCGACGTAGTCGGCTGCCACCGCCTTGGTCAGCCCGATCACCGCAGCCTTGGTGGTACCGTAGACAAAGCGGTTGGGCACGCCTTTGACACTTGATGCAGCAGAGGCCATATTGATGATGGATCCCTGTTTTTTCTCCAGCATGCCGGGCAGGAAGGTGCGAATCATGTGATACATGGAGGTCACATTCAGATCAAAGGAAAAGTCCCAGTCTTTGGGTTCGCATCCCAGAATATTGCCATCATGCACATACCCTGCGCAATTGAACAGGGCATCCACGGCGCCGATTTCCTTGTGCAGCGCTGCAATCTGCTCGGGCTTGGTTACGTCCAGCTTGCGTGTTTCGCAGCCCTTGAGCTCGGCCAGCAGAGCCTCGTTGATATCGGTGGCATACACTTTGGCGCCTTCGCTGACGAACAGTTCCGCCGTCGCCCTGCCGATGCCCTGGCCTG
>JBOIGK010000148.1:0-3335 GCA_050742695.1 Advenella sp.
GTTCAAATGAGTGATGGCAGCCATGCCTGGGGAGAAGCATCGCTTAACGGCTGGGAAATTGCCCTTCACACCGCGACCCAGTTGCATAGTCAGCCGCTGGTCGGCATGACTGTAGAGGCGGCCATTGCACAATTGCGACCGTCTGCCTCGCTACCTGGCGGACTGGTTTCCAATGCTGTGCTCAGCGCCCTGGCCCAGGCACTCTGGACCATCCGCGCCGAGCAGGAGTCTGTGCCACTACACTCCGTGCTTGCCCCCCTGCAACGGAAAGCAATTTCAGTATACGCAAACATTAATCGTGCCACGGTCGATCGCACCCCGGCAGGATTTGCCGCTACAGCCAAACGCGCCGCCGCTGCAGGCTTCTCGGCATTCAAGGCGGCGCCTTTTGACGGCGTTACGCCCAGTGCGTGCGCTGCAGGACAAGCTGACCAACTAATCCGACACGGTGTAGACTGCCTGTACGCCATCCGTGAAGCGGTTGGGCCACAAGCCAGATTAATGGTGGATTGCCACTGGCGTTTTGACGAGAAAAGCGCACTTGATGTACTGGATCAGTTGCAGGCAACTGGCCTGCACTGGTTTGAATGCCCCTTGGCAGAAACCTATGACAATTGGGATTCCCTGCGCAAAATAAAGGCGCGTGCCAATGAACAGAACGTGCTTATTGCTGCAGCAGAAACCCAGGTCGGCGTGACTGCCTTTGAGATGCAAATTCGCGAAAAACTGCTCGATGTGGTCATGCCCGATATCAAGTACTGCGGCGGCCCGGCCCATATGCTGGCAATTGCCGAAATGGCCGCCACACACGATGTCCTGTTCGCCCCCCACAATCCGACCGGCCCGGTGTGCACCGTGGCATCACTGCATGTGGCTTGTGTCGCCAGTAAAGCTCATATGCTCGAATTGCAATTTGACGAAAGCCCGCTATATGATGCGCTGGTCGGACAGCAACACCCGGTGCTGGAAAAAGGCAAGTACCATGTTCCCAATCGTACCGGCCTGGGTGTGGAGCCCGACAGGCAATAGATGAGCGCCCATCCCTTCAAATCCGTGCCTTTTGGAATTGAAACTCTGCTGGCGGTCTAATTGCACGTTGGCAACCAGACTGCCAGCAACGTTTCAATGCCAAACGGCACAGGCTTGAAGGGATGGGCGCCTATCAATTGCATGTCGGGCTCCACACCCAGGCCAGTACGATTGGGAACATGGTACTTGCCTTTTTCCAGCGTCGGGTGTTGCTGCCCGACCAGCGCATCATATAGCGGACTTTCCTCAAATTGCAATTCAAGCATATGGGCTTTGCTGGCGACACAAGCGACATGCAGCGATGCTACAGTGCACACCGGGCCGGTCGGATTGTGGGGGGCAAACAGGATATCGTGTGCGGCGGCCATTTCGGCAATCGCCAACATATGGGCCGGACCGCCACAATACTTGATATCGGGCATGACCACATCAAGTAGTTTTTCACGAATCTGCATCTCGAAGGAAGCGACGCCAACCTGGGTTTCTGCTGCTGCAATGAGTACGTTCGGTTCATTGGCGTGAGCCTTGATTTTGCGCAGCGAATCCCAGTTGTCATAGGTTTCTGCAAGGGGGCATTCAAACCAGTGCAGGCCAACTGCCTGCAACTGATCCAGTACCTCAAGCGCGCTTTTCTCGTCAAAACGCCAGTGACAATCCACCATTAATCTGGCTTGCGGTCCAACGGCTTCTCGGATGGCATGCAGGCAATCTACCCCGTGTCGGATCAACTGTTCAGCTTCTCCTGCAGCGCACGCACCGGGTGTGACCCCGTCAAAGGGCGCAGCCTTGAATCCCAAGAAGCCGGCAGCGGCGGCTCTTTTGGCTGTGGCGGCAAAGCCTGCCGGCGTGCGATCAACCGTGGCGCGATTAATGTTTGCGTATACTGAAATTGCTTTTCGTTGCAGGGGGGCAAGCATGGCATGTAGCGGTACCGCATCCTGCTCGGCACGAATCGTCCAGAGCGCCTGGGCCAGGGCGCTGAGCACAGCATTGGAAACCAGTCCGCCAGGTAGCGAGGCAGACGGTCGCAATTGTGCAATGGCCGCTTCTACCGTCATGCCGACCAGCGGCTGACCATGTAGCTGGGTCGCGGTGTGAAGGGCCATTTCCCAGCCGTTAAGTGATGCTTCTCCCCAGGCCTGGCTGCCATCATCCAATTGAACGAGAATGAAAAACCAGTTTGTTCTCGGGGAAACATTGAACGGTACAGCAGTGACGGACGCGATCGTACTCATATTTGTTCAGGCATGCCAGTAGGGTGGATTGGAATCTTCATTGGTCAGCAGGGCAGGCGACTTTGCGGAAATAATGTTATTTCAGATGTTATCAACAGGAATGCCCTGAATGTCATAATCATAATGCAGTTCGAAGTGCGAGGGCGCAGGATTATAAGTATGTCAATGTGAAACATCAGACTTGTGATTTTCCGGTAAGCTATGGTGCAGCATCGATGCACCGTAAGTATAAAAAGGAGTATTCAAATGAAAATGATGACATATGTGGTAGGTACAATATGTGCCGTGGCTTCCTTGCAAGCCTATGCGGCAGAGCCGGTAAAGCCGGCGCATCAGAACGCCGCTTCAGTGTGCAAGCGCGTTCAGGAAACGGCAGAGGCTACATTGCAGGCGCGCAAGGGTGGTCACAATGACAGGGCCGCAGACAAGGCCAAGCTGGGCAACAAGAGTAATGATCCGATGTATATGTATGCTATTGATGTCGCGTACGATAGCGACCTTAACAAGACCGGGATCGGAAAGGAAGCGTACGACTATTGCATGTTGCACAAGGCCGGGGCCTGATCGGTTCCAGCTTGTTGGTGCACGAGCCCCTGGATTCAGGCACCTGCTGTCATCGCCTGTAGTGTTGCAGGCTGTTCAATAGCGCTTCGGTTTGGTGCGGATCTCGCACCAAACGGGTGCTGGCATTTCATATTGTCTAGCCGTTGATGTTTTCGCCTTGGTCCTATAGCTTGTTTTGGCCCTTTAAGTTGCCATGATCCTTTGACACTCTGCATACCAGGGCCAGCAACGGCACTCTGTTGCCGGCCCGTTGCCCGTCTCCTGGTCCCACAATTTCGTTCATAAAAACAATAACGCAGACGCAATAACGATCACCGATTGCGCCTTCTCTAACCAACTTCTTTGACGACCAAATGGTGCCGTTGCCGCTGGTCAATCCCACCGCTTTCGGTCTTTGGCGCTTTGTCAGTAAAACGGGCACAATTTTTGCTTTATCACTGATGAGATACGTCCAGCACTGCGCCTGCATGCGAGCAGGCTGGTCGATCCCGGACACAGGTGTTTAAC
>JBOIGK010000149.1:0-6120 GCA_050742695.1 Advenella sp.
TTGCCTGATCGCAAATCAAATTAATTAGCTCACTAGGAGAAAATTGTGGCTGTTGATATGTTTATGAAAATTGAAGGTACAACCGGTGAATCCAAGGATTCCAATCACAAAGACTGGAGCGACATTCGCTCTTTCGCATGGGGCGCAACACAACCGGGCTCAATGTCTACTGGCGGTGGTGGTGGTACAGGCAAAGCCAGCTTCAATGACCTGAACGTTGTTGCTCACGTTGACCGTTCAGCACCTGCAGTAATGCAACATTGCTCTACCGGTAAACATCTGCCAAAAGTGGAAGTATCCGTCTGCAAAGCGGGTGGTACTCAAGTTGAGTACTCCAGAATCACGCTTGAAGATGTTCTGGTCACTTCTGTTCAATACACAGGTGCGCATGATGGTGAAGGTCTGTTGGTAAACTTTGCCTTCCAGGCAGCAAGGATCAAAAAACAGTACTGGGAGCAAACAGAACAGGGCGGCAAAGGCGCCGAATCTGTTATTGCCTATGACGTTAAACAGAACAAAATCGTGGGCTAACCCGGTTTGTTGGTTTGACAGCTAGAGAGCCTCCTGAGGAGGGTCTATACGAGCTAACAGGTATGCCCCCATCGGGTATCTGTTAGCTCATTGCATTTTTTAATACGGAACGGATATGACAGGCATCATAAAGGCACTGGATGGCAAGAGCGTTGATGAACAGCTCGATCAGGTGAAGGCGCAAATAAGAAAAAAGCCGGCTGACGCCGATCTGCGTGCCCGGCTGTTCCAGTTACTGGCGGTTAAGGGGTTGTGGGATAAGGCATTTGAGCAATTGAAGCTGAGCTCTGAAATGAATGCTCAGGCCCAGCCGGTGGCCGTGTTGTATACCGGCGCCATCACGGCAGAACAGGAGCGCGAAGCCGTCTTTCGTGGCGAGAAAACGCCGGCGGTGTTTGAGCAGCCGCCTGAGTGGATGGCCATGTTGCTTGAGGCATTACACTGTGACGCCGAAACGGCGCACGCCCTGCGTGAACAGGCGCTGGAAGCAGCGCCGGCTGTCGCTGGCACGATTGTGGTCAATGGTCAAGAGCAGGGGCTGGCATTTGAATGGCTGTGCGATGGAGACAGCCGACTCGGCCCCGTATGCGAGGTCATTGCCAATGGCCGCTATGGCTGGGTTCCCATGGATATGATCCAGTCGCTGCGCCTGATTCCACCGGAAGGTCTGACTGATTTGATCTGGGTTCAGGCTGAAATCACGCTTGTGAGTGGCCGCTCTCAGATCGGCCTGATCCCGGCGCGGTATCCGGCGCCCATCGATAAAAATTATGCCGATCTGGACGACGCAAGCAATCTGTCGCGTCGCACAGACTGGCAGCAGATCAGCCAGGACATTTATTTCGGAACCGGCCAGAAAATGTGGATGAGCGATGCGGGCGAGTATGCGTTGTTGGATATGCGCAGCATTACCTTTCATCACGGGCAGTTGAACTGATCTGCCAGCCTGTATCGGGAACAGAAATAGAACAAAAGCAAGATAGTCACAGGTGCGTCGTATATGGATATGGAAGATATTTCAGGTAAACGGACGGCATTCGGTATGCGCGAGCGTCGCGCTGCCAAGGACCGTTTGCAGCCGGCATTGCTGGATCGCCTCACGGACAACGAACCGCTGAAGAAAAAGGAAAGCCGCGACAGCGTCATGATCACTTACGATACGCTGCGCCATGCCGTGCTGCGGGACCTGCGTTGGGTGCTGAACACGGTCAATATTGAAACCGTAGATGACCTGGATGCCTTTCCCCAGGTGCGTCAGTCAACTGTCAATTTCGGCGTCGAAGCGCTGGCCGGCAGACGCATGTCCGAGATCGACTGGGTTGATATGGAGCAGTCCATCAAGACAGCCATTATTCATTTCGAGCCGCGTATTCTGGCCGACTCGCTGGAAGTGGCCTGTGTCAGCGAAGTGACCTCGCTGGAGCATCACAATGTGCTCAGCCTGGAGATTCGCGGCAAACTTTGGTGCAATCCCTATCCGCGTGAATTTCTGTTCCGCACTGATATTGATCTGGAAAGTGGGCATATGGATCTGCAGGAACAGGGAGCTGCCTGATGGAACAGCGTTTTCTGGATTATTACAACCGTGAACTTGCCTACATCCGAGAGATGGGCAAGGAGTTCGCCGATCATTACCCCAAGATAGCGGGCCGCCTGGGCATGAACGGCATCGAGGTCGCAGACCCGTATGTCGAACGCCTGCTTGAAGGCTTCAGTTTCCTGACCGCGCGCATCCACATGAAAATGGACGCCGAGTTCCCGCAGTTTTCCCAGCGGCTGCTCGAAGTGGTCTATCCGAATTATCTGGCGCCGACCCCGTCCATGGCCGTAGTGCAGGTATCTCCCAGTATGAACGAGGGCAGTCTGGCCAAGGGCTTTACCCTGCCCAAGGGTACGGTCATGCGTGGCCGTATTCCCAAAACGGAACAGACACCTTGCGAATTTGTGACCGGTCATGCACTGACCCTGTGGCCATTGCAGGTGACCGCAGCCGAACTCTCAGGCGTGCCTCCCGATCTGCCCCTGAAGCGGATGAATCTGAACAACCGTAACCAGCCTGTGCGCAGCTCGCTACGCATCCGGCTGGAAATAAAAGGCGGTGTCAAGCTGCACGAATTCAAGCTGGATCAGTTGGTATTTCATTTGAATGGTCAGGACATTCATATGCAGCGGCTGCTGGAGCTCATTATGGGGCACACCATTACGGTGCTGTGCCATGATGCCGAAAAGCCGGTCAAGTGGATCAACCGCATCAATGTCAATGACGTGCGTCATGAAGGGTTCGAGAGCGACCAGGCGTTGCTGCCTGCCGAGGCCCGGATCTTTCAGGGCTATCGTATTATCCAGGAATACTTTGCCTTTCCAACGCGCTTCATGTTTTTCAGCGTCAACAATATGCAAAAGGCACTCAAACTGCCGGCGGCCATTGCCGCAGGCATTGCCAACGCAGCGAGCGGCCAGGAAAGCCGCAGCTTTGAGCTGACGTTCCTGTTTGACAAAGACATGCCCGAGCTGGAAGGCAATGTGACCGCAGAGAATCTGGCGCTGCACTGCACCCCGGTCGTTAATCTTTTTCAAAAAAAAGCCGACCGAATCACGATCTCGCCCACTACCCACGAATATCATCTGGTGGTCGATCGTACACGCCCGCTGGATTTTGAGGTTTACAACACGACGAGGGTGGCGGGCTACTCGAATATGTCCGACCTGACAGAAAAAGAATTTCGACCCTTTTTCGGGTCGCTGGGTAGCGATACCGACGATTATGGTGCTTACTATTCCATGCGGCGGGAACCTCGCTTGCTGTCTGACACCGCCGCACGCAATGGCGCGCGTACCGGTTATATCGGCAGCGAGGTCTTTATTTCGCTTGTGGACAAAAACCAGGCGCCGTTTTCCGAGGATTTGCGGCACCTGAGTATGGATGTGCTGTGCACCAATCGCGATTTGCCCATGCTGATGCCGATTGGCCAGAAGAACGATCTGGCGTTGCGCGTGTCGGCGCCCATCGAAGGCATCAAGATCCTGCGGGGGCCATCACGCCCCCGACCCGCACTGGCCCAGGGTGCCTATGCATGGCATCTGATCAGCCATCTGGGCCTCAATTACCTGAGTCTGATTGATTTGGATACAGAAAAAGGCGCACAAACGCTGCGTGAGATGTTAAAAATATATGCAAATATCGCCGATCCGGCCATTGCCAAGCAGATCAATGGCGTACGGCATGTACGTGTAGAGGCTGTGCATCATCGCTTGCCCGTGCCGGGCCCCATAGTGTTTGGCAGGGGCGCGCGTATTCATCTGGAAGTGGATGAAGGGGCGTTTTCCGGTGTCAGCCCCTATTTGTTCGGAGCCGTGCTCGAGCAGTTTTTTGCCCGGCATGTCTCCATCAATATGATGTCCGAGCTCGTGCTGTCTACCATGCAGCACGGGGAACTGGCCCGCTGGAAGCCCCGTATGGGCGCCCGGCCAGCCGTCTGAATCGCTGTACGTTGACGATCAACCGCCAAAGGAACAAAAATGTCTTCAGTTGCCCAGCCTAAAACCTACCCCGTCTACGATCCGGTACATTTGATCGGCGTTGTAAAAAAGAAGGATGAGCAGGAGTTTGTTGTTGAATGCGATGGCCATGAATGGGTCTGCCGTCGCGCTGCCAGCTGCCTGTTGCAGCCGCAGGTAGATGACACCGTGCTCATCAGCGGCCCGGAACGGGAGCGCGTGTACCTGATTGCGGTGATCGAACAGGCGCAGCAGAACGAATCCACGGTCAGTGTACCGGGCCAGCTCAATATCCTGGCCGACTCGGTCAATATCCACAGTGCTGCTGCCATGCAATTGCACAGTGGCACCGCGCTGGATATCAATACCGCGCAATTGAAGCTGAGCGCGGAAAAAGGCCAGTGTGTCATCGACGAGATGCAATATGTCGGTCGTGAACTGAAAACCACGGTTGGCATGATGCGGGTCATCGGCAAGGTTTACGAGTCGATCATGGACCGTCTGTCATTCATGAGCCGCACGTCGTTCAAACTGACCGAAGAGGTTGAACACTTGCGCGCTGGCACCATCGATTATCAGGCCGAACAATCTGCCCGCCTGCATTCCAAATACACGGTGATCACGGCCAAGGACCTTGTCAAGGTCGATGGCAAACAGATCCATATGGGGTGATCCGGGGCACGCGCCAATGGCCGCCCCCCGCGTTGGTGCTCGCGTCGCCCTAATGGGCGCCCGAGGCAGCGCCGGGCTTGGCCATGAACGGCGGTTTGGTTAACCAGACCAGTCCGACCAGCAGCACAAACAGCCAGCCCAGCCCCCAGAATACTTCATTGAACGATATCTGCAATGCCTGCTGATTAATCAGATTATTGATATTGTAGGCGGCAATCTCGGTGGTTTCGCCATACTGCTTCAATGCTTCTACTGCGGTCGGGTTATAGACATTGATATTTTCGTTTAGCTGGGCATGATGAATAACAGCGCGATGGTCCCACAGGAATGTGGTGATCGACGCCGAGAAACTGCCTCCCAGCACTCGCAAAAAGGCCGCCAGGCCGGAGCCCGCAGCAATCTCATCGGGGCGCAGATCAGACAGCAGAATGGTCAGCACCGGCATGAAGAAAAACGCCACGCCCAGACCCAGTACCAGCTGGGTCATGGCAATATGCATGTAATCCAGATCGGTGGTGAAGTCGGCACGCCAGAACGAGGTGAATGACATCACAACGAACGACAGGGACGCAAGCACACGCAGATCAATACGATTGGCATATTTGCCCACGATCGGCGCCAAAAAGACCGGCAGAATACCGATAGGCGCCGACACAATGCCCGACCACATCGAGTCATAGTTCAGAGTGCGCTGCAGCCACAACGGGATCAGCAGGCTGATCGCAAAGAAGGCGGAGTAGCCGAAAATAAGGGCAATGGTGCCGAAGGCGAAATTGCGATGCCGAAATAGCGTCAGATTCACAATCGGATTGGGGTGGGTCAGCTCCCAGATCAGGAACGCAATCGTGCCAATAACCGCCACGATCGTCAGCACCACGATAAAGTTCGAGCCGAACCAGTCTTTCTCGTTACCCAGGTCCAACACCACCTGCAGCGAACCGACCGCCACAATCAGCAGAATCAGGCCCATATAGTCCACGCCGGATTTAATGATCGAAACCGGACGGGCCCGCATCTGGACAAAGACGATAAAGCTGGCAAACAGCCCCACTGGAATATTGATAAAGAAAATCCATTCCCATGAGTAGCTGCTGGTAATCCAGCCGCCCAGGATGGGACCGGCGACCGGCGCTACCACTGTGACCATGGAAAGAATGGACAGGGCCATGCCGCGGCGCGCCGCAGGATAAATTGAAATCAGCAGGCTTTGCGTGATCGGATACATCGGGCCTGCCACCGCACCCTGCAAGGCACGAAACACAATCAGCTCTGTCATATTGGTGGATATGCCGCAAAGAAACGACGTAATCACAAACAGGATAGTGCAGATATTGAACAGGCGCACCTCACCGAAGCGCCGGCTCAGAAAGCCGGTCAGCGGCAGGGTGATGGCATTGCTCACGGCAAAGGAGGTAATGA
>JBOIGK010000150.1:0-6869 GCA_050742695.1 Advenella sp.
CTTGCGGATCAATGTTTGCCCCAGGGGCGACCGACCAATGGTGTAGTTGACATAGTCGCCAAGCACGGCGGCGGCAAACAGCATGACCATATACCAGAACGGAGGGATACCACTGATACCCATGAAGGCGCCGACCGCAAAGAGCAGGGAATCACCGGGCAGAAATGGCATGACGACCAGGCCGGTTTCCAGGAATAGAATGAGGGCAACCAGGCAGATACCCCAGCTCCAGTGGTCGTGCAGCATGGCCATCAGGGCCTGATTGTCGTGGAGCCAGCCAAACAGCGAGGAAAAATTCATAGATAGTGTGCTAAGCAAATGAGGCCGCCGCGCAATGCAGACAAGCCGTTGAAAAGAGTCAGCTAATAGTAATATGGAACGGATATTTAAACCGATTGTTCATGAAATTATCATAATTTTTTACATTGAACACGCTATGATGAATGTTCGTTCACGTAACCAGGAGTATTGCGATGTCCAAGAAGATTCTGATGCTAGTGGGTGATTATGCCGAAGACTACGAAACCATGGTGCCGTTCCAGTTTCTGCTGGGTGTTGGCTACCAAGTGCATGCGGTGTGCCCCGATAAAAAGGCTGGCGACAAAATAGCAACGGCCATTCATGATTTCGAAGGCGACCAGACATACTCCGAAAAGCGAGGCCATAATTTTGCCATCAACCATGACTTTGCACAGGTCGATACCAGCGATTATGTCGGGTTGGTGATCCCTGGCGGCCGGGCTCCGGAATACCTGCGCAATACGCCGCGCGTATTGGAAATCGTACGCGAGTTCGATGCTGCGAAAAAACCGATAGCTGCCGTTTGTCACGGGGCCCAGATTCTGGCTGCTGCCGATGTGATCAGAGGTAAAAAGTGTTCTGCGTATCCGGCATGTGCCGCCGAAGTGACACTGGCCGGCGGGCACTATCAGGATATCGCAGTAGACAGCGCGGTGACAGACGGGCATTTGATTACCGCGCCCGCATGGCCAGCGCATCCGGCGTGGATGGCCCAGTTCATCAAGGCACTGGGTGCGACCGTTACGCTCTGATTCGGCGCGAGTAAGTCGTTTGTATGCGGTGCCAGCACGATAGTTGTGCCGGCATTGCCGGTCGGTATCGTGCGTCGGCGCCGTGGGTTACGCGTCGGCGTTTTTTTAGTCTGGGAGTCTGAGTTTCATGTATACCCTTCATATTGCCAATAAGAACTATTCTTCATGGTCCCTGCGTCCATGGATTCTGCTGCGCCAGCTTGGTATTGCCTTTCATGAAGAGGTGCATCCGTTCCAGGCTGATGTTCAGGCGCAACGAGAACACTTTCTGACGTTTTCTCCCAGCGCAAAGGTACCGGTGCTGCAGGATGGGCAAACGGTTGTCTGGGATAGCCTGGCCATTGCAGAGTACCTGGCAGAGCAGCATGTCGGTGTTTGGCCCGGTGATCGTGCGGCGCGTGCCTGGGCGCGCGCTGCATCCTGCGAAATGCATTCGGGGTTTGCCCATTTGCGCGAACGTTGCACCATGAACTGCGCGGTGCGCGCCAGGCCGCAAACCGTGACGCCCCAGTTGCAGGCAGACATTGAGCGAATTAATACGCTGTTTAACCAAGGCTTGTCTCGCTTTGGCGGACCATTTCTGAGCGGGGCAGCGTTTACTGCCGTCGATGCCATGTACGCGCCGGTCATGTTCCGGATCCAGACCTATGATTTGCCAATGCAGGGGGCTGCCGCCGATTATGTCTCGCACATGCTGGCCTTGCCGGGTATGCAGCAATGGTACGCGCAGGCATTGCAGGAGCGTGACATCGACCAGGCGCATGAGCAGGATGTCGCGCGCTACAGTGATATCATTGGTGATGAGCGACAGAAGTAATTGCGACTGGCGATATTGACCGATTTGATTGATTTTAATCAAGCCGGTTGCAATGAGTGCGAACAGGGCCCTATGCCATGGGTGCTTTCCCGCGTACTATTGCCTTTTTTATTAGTTTGTATGGAAAAATGATGAAAAAATTAGTTCTGATTGGTGCCGCACTGGGTGCTACTTTACTCAGTTCTGTGGCTTTGGCCCATCACGATGGCAGCGATCACGGCGGCCATCAGGCCAATCATGACATGCACGCCAGCTCAGAGCGCGCGCCGAGCACCGTGAAGGGCTCTGATCATTTGCGTGTTGATGATTGCTGGATCCGCCTACTGCCCAAGGTTGCACCGTCCGGCGGGTTCTTTGTACTGCACAACGAGGACAAGTCTGAACCGGTTGTGCTCAAAAGTATTCAAACCGATGCTTTCGGCATGAGCATGCTGCACGAGACGACCGAAAAGAATGGTATGTCAGCAATGGCGATGGTGCCAGACGTCACGATCGAGCCAGGCCAATCCTTGCCGTTCAAACCTGGTTCCTATCATGCAATGCTGGAAAAGCCCGGTGCAGACTTGAAAGCAGGGCAACAGATCACGGTCAATTTCGAGCTGGGAACCGGCAAGAAAATACCGGTTCAGTGTACGCTGAAGTCGCCATCTGCCCGCAAGTTCAGCGATCAGTAACCCGTTCTGGCAGGCGCGGCAGCCTGCCGCGCATCTTCGCTGAGCGCCAGTTGCCGGAAGCGCCCGGCAGAATAATGATAAAACGCCTGAGGGCAGATCTGCTTTGATACGACCGTGGCCACCAGGCTGGCCAGCAGCATCCAGAAAAGCATGGCCTGGCTGCCCGACATCTCCATTACGATGACAGAGGCGGTGACGGGCGATTGCGTAGCCGCCGCAAGAAAAGCCGCCATGCAAACCAGGACAAATACGCTTTGGGCCTCCTGCATGTTGACTGAATGAGCCAGTTGCACGCCGATGCCGGCGCCGGTTGTCAAGGCCGGTGTAAAAATGCCGCCGGGAATGCCGGCCCAGTATGAGGCTACGGTGGCCAGCAGCTTGGCAATGCTGAAATGTTCGGAATCCTGCGGCAACATCATCAGTGCATTTTTAGCGACATCGTAGCTGGTGCCGAACACGCCGCCTGCCGTCAGATAACCCAGAAACGCCACGACCAGGCCCATCAGCGCGGCCACCCATAACGGATGATTGTGCACATGATGCCGCAAGGCCGACGGCACGCAGCCGGCAAGCCCCTTGCTTAGCAGGCGCGCAAAAATACCGCCGGCGACACCGCAGACAGCGGCGCAAAGCAATGCCCAGAGAAGCATTTTTTCGTGCAGCGGCGACGAGTGAAAGGTGCCGAAATAAGGATTGTCGCCAGTCAGCGCAACGACAATAAAACCTGCAGCAAGCACCCCCAGCAAAATTAGCCGTTGCCAACGCAGGTCCAATCCTTTGCCGATCTCTTCGATGGCAAAAATCACTCCGGATAGCGGTGCATTGAATGCGGCGGCCAATCCGCCGGCGGCGCCCGCTGCAATCCATTCCCGTGTATTGAATCCTTTAAGGGGCAGGCCGACTTTCTGGCACCATTGCCCCCAGGCCAGCATTGCTGCCGCGCCGATTTGTACAGAAGGGCCTTCGCGGCCAATGGAAGCGCCTGCCAACAGGCCCAGGAAGGTGAGCGGAATTTTCCAGATCGCCTGCGCCAGCGAAACCAGACGCAGTTTGCCTGGCGAATCACGATGCAATGACAGGCTGGCGATGACTTGCGGAATGCCGCTGCCGGCTGAATAAGGGGCAAAGCGCATGACACACCAGCGCAATAAAACAAAGGCCAGCGGCATGACCAACCAGATCAGATAGGGGTAGGCGCGGGTCCATTCACGATTCTTCTCCAGTGCGTAATCGGCCATCATTGCAAAGCCAATGGAAACCAGCGCGACCAGTGCTGCTCCGCCAAGCATCAGGAGCAGCTGTAAGGATTTTTTGGACAGGCGCAAAGCCTGTCTGGTTTTGCGCTGGACGGAACGGCGTATTCTGGGTGCAGGAGAGTGCATGCGATTACAGAGCAGGCGTTTTTGGAACGAGTTCCTGAAGAATGATCTGGTTGAAGGCATGAGGCAGGGCCAGGTTCAGGCCGTGCGAAGCCGGCGTCAGGGTATGGCGCGTCACATGACTGAACTGGTGCTGCAACGCATCCAGAATGGCAGGGAAGGGAGGCGGGCTGTCCGAGCCGCCCATCAGCGTTACAGGAATGCCGTATTCGTTGACCCGTGACGGATTCAGCTCGTATAGCGGCTCGCGGATGATCAGCGGCAGGGTAGCGGCCTGATCCCGGGTCATCGCCTTGAACCAGGACACCATGCGTTTCCAGGTGCCGGTGCCGCTGACGCCATCAATAAAAATTTCCAGTGCCTTGTCGGTGTCGCCTTGTTCATAGGCGGCAAGCGCCAGGTCGCGGTAGGGCAACGCGGGCATGCTGTCTTCGGGCAGTACGGAACCCAGCCCGGGGTCAGCCAGCAGCAGATGAGTCACGCGATCAGGGCGTCGGCAAGCCATTTCAGCTGCAACGCGTCCGCCACGGGAGTGACCCAGGACAGCAAAGTGATTAATGCCCAAATGGTCCATCAGGGCAAACAGATCCGTTGTGTGCTGGTCAATGGAAAATTGTGCGCCAGCGTCCGTTAGCATGTGTGAAGCTGGCGGATAACCGGGCAGGCTGGGCGCAATGACACGCACCGCAGCAGACAAATCTGGCAGTTGCCAGCGCCAGAAACGAAAATCACACAGCGAGCCGTGGACCAGCAACAGACAGGTGGGTGATTGTCCAGCGTCCTGGTAGGCAATGGCGGCATTGGCCAGTGTGAGTGTATGTTGCGGGTATTCGTTTTGCATCGTCATCAAATAAAAAAAGCATCCTGTGACTTCCGGATGCCTTTCGGTAAAAAACGGAATCTGGTCCCGAACTTAGCGGAACAGTTCCAGGCGGTTCCGGGCTGTATCGGCAGCAGGGGTATTGGGGTATTCGTTTACTACGCGCTGCAGGGTGGATTTCGCACCTGCAATGTTATTCAATTCTACCTGACTGCCGGCAATCACAAGTAATGCATCCCCGGCTTTCTGGTCACGGGGATAGGCCGCTACCATGGCTTGCAGTCCCTGTATGGAACCGTTGAAGTCCTTGTTGGCGTAGCGGCTGCTGCCTTCGTAGAAGCGGGCGCTCGGTGTCAGTGGGCTGTTCGGGTATTGCTGGGCGAAGCGGTTTAGCGCTGTGCTGGCTTCCGCGTAATTGCCCTGGCGGAACAGATCAAGGGCACTGTCATAGCTTTGCTGCTCGTTCGGGTCACCGACTTGCGGCGATGGTGGTACATCGGGATTGGCTGCTTGCTGACTGGATTGCTGGGCCATGCGAGTCTGATGATTGGCCGTTTCAATGTTGCCGCGCAGTTGTGTGATCTGTTGTTGCAGATTGTTGATTTTATTGGTCAGATCGACGTTGTTCTGCTGGGTTTGTCTTAACTGGGAGCGCAGGTCAAGAATGGCACGCCGAGCATCTTCGTCTTCAAACGCATATGCTTGATTGGCACTCAGACTGAGTACTAGGGCAGATGAGGCAATGAGCAGGGAATGTGATTTCTTCAATTTCATATGGACTCCGTTAAAACAGCAACGCCGCAACGGCATAACCGTTTGCGGCGCAGTGAGCTTAACCTACAAAGCAGGATTAACGCTGATAGTTAATGTCTGCGCGACGGTTTTCAGCAAAGGCTTCTTCTGTAGAACCTTCTGCTTTTGGACGCTCTTTACCGAAGCTAACAGCTTCGATTTGGTTAGGGCTTACACCCTGTTGTGTCAGCTGGTTGGCAACTGCAACAGAACGACGCTGACCCAGTGCCAAGTTATACTCGGCGCTGCCGCGTGCATCGGTGTTACCTTCGATGCGAACGCGCTGGTTGGCGTTAGCAGCCAGGTATTGAGCGTGCATTTGAACAACGGGCTGGTATTGCTGCTCAACAGCATAGCTGTCATAAGCAAAATAAACAGAGCGTTGCTGTGCCAGTGGGCTGTTAGGGTTGAATGGATCCATAACGGCGTTGGATGTGCCTGTTCCAGCTCCAGCAGTGCCGTCTACAGGAGTAGAGCTACACGCTGCCAGTGTGGCAGCCAAACTAGCAATGGCAAGTGTTTTTGCAATGCGAGAACCCATGGTAATTTCCTTTATCAAAGTCAAAAATAAACTTATTTTGTAAACGGCCCCCAAGCCGCACCAGTCACATTGCCAGACGAGGGTATTGAGGCCTGGAACGAACCGTCAGCATTGACGATACCGAGACCGCCGCCTGCTGCGTAGAGCACTTGCATTCCGTTAGGTGCGAAACTTGGAGAAAGATCATTGCCGCCAGAAGTCAGTACCTGATCAGATCCAGAGCCAAGACTACTTATAGCAATAACATATGACCCACCTCGTAAGCTAGAATATACCAGTTTTGACCCATCTGGTGATATTTTTGGCGAAACATTTTGTGATCCACTAAAGGTCAGACGGCTGGCTGCGCCCCCTCCCAAACCGGCGCGATAGACTTGTGCGCTACCCCCGCGGTCACTGGTGAAAACGATGCCACTGCCGTTAGGGAAAAAGAACGGTTCGGTGTCAATTTCTGCTGAATTTGTCAGGCGTTGCTGGCTTGTGCCACCACCTGCACTAACCAGGTAAATCTGTGAAATACCGCCCTGACTTAGCGCCACGGCCAGCTGACTACCATTCGGAGACCACGCAGGGGCGCTGTTGTTGCCTTTGAAGTTGGCTGCTACTGTACGTCCGCCGGTGCTCAGGTTCTGCACGTAAACTATCGGTTTGCCCCCTTCAAAACTCACATAGGCCAGGCGCGTGCCATCGGGAGACCATGCCGGAGAAATGAGTGAAGAAGACGAACTTGCAACGACCTTGCGACCCTCTCCATCAGCGTCAGCGACAACGAGTTGTCGGCCGGTGGTGTAGGC
>JBOIGK010000151.1:0-2947 GCA_050742695.1 Advenella sp.
ATGCCAGGGTCGGCCAGCGAAGCAGCTACAATGGCCCCCAGCTGTGCTACCTGGTCCGAAGGCGCAGCAACGGTACTTGCCGACGGTTGCGGGCGCGGCACCAGCGTAATGGTATTGCCATGTCGACTGTAATGAATCCTGCTGCCCGCCAGCAGCTGTTCCAGCGCCTGTTCAGGCGTAAGCGTTCCCCTGACGCCGCCGGTATTTAAGCCCTGCAGCAACGAAGCCTGGTAAATAAACTGCAAATGGGTTTGCTGGCCAAGTTTCAGTAAGGCATCGTTCAGCGATTGTGGGGCAATCATGATCGGCACCGCTGTCTGCTGCGCAAGTACGCCGGGTGCAAATGCCAACGCCACCGCGACGGCAAGCGTCATTGCAACACGACCCGCGTATACAGAGGGGCGGCCTGCAGGCAGCGAGTGGGTGGAAAATGACGGGTTAAATTGAGCCACGACGAATTACCTTGAACATAAAAAAGGACGACACCACAATTGCAAATGCAATGGAATGCGCTGGGCGTTGCGGGCAACGCTGCTATATTTGGTAAGACGATTGGCAGGACAAAAAGCCTGACTGGTTTTTGAATATTTTTCCGGATGCAGCACTGCACGCGCGCAGCCTCTTTATGACAGGCTCCGACCAGCATTGCACTTGGCCCGCACTGGCGGCAACCAGATCACCCGATCTGCGCCAGAAATACCTGTGCTATTGGCCAGCTTTACCGCATAAACAGGCGAATGCCGCCCTTATCACTACGGTCAACGCGCAAGGGCAGGCTTTGAGGAAGCGCTTTCAGAAATGCCGGCAAATCGTCGACATTGAACACACCGGCAACCGGCAAGCGTTCGAGCCGTGGATCAGCAATCACCAGCGGTTCAGAAAGGTACCGGTTCATTTCACTGATCACCGAAACCAAAGGGCGGTTGCGAAATACCACTTTACCCTGGCGCCACGCCGTCAGTTCTGCGACATCGGCATGCTGTGGTGTGCTGACGCCGGCCGCGGTAATATGTGTCGACATGGAAGGCCTCAGTTTCACCGATCTGGCCACAGGCGTTGCTTCTGCCCGCACCGAGACGATACCCGACGCAACAGCCACCAATACGTCCAGCGGCTTTTCCACGCGCACATTGAACTGCGTCCCCAGGACCTTTACCCGACCGACAGCAGTGATTACATAAAATGGGCGCTCGCTATCATGGGCGACATCAAACATCACATCGCCGTGTAGCAACTCCACTATTCTTTTTCCATTGCTTACCCGAAAGGTGAGCGAGGACTGGGTATTCAAGTCAAGGCGTGTTCCATCGGGCAGGATCTCTGTACGCCTTTCCCCGAGCGCTGTGGCCAGCTGTATTTTTTTGCCATCATGCCAGTTATCCGAAAGCAGCAGCCCCGCTCCCGCAGTTACGGCAGTACAGGCGGCAAGCCCGGCCACCATGAAGCCGCGCCGGGAGGCAAAAAAATGCCGCTCCGGATTGCGGGGTTCTGCTGCCAGCGCGCGCATTTGGCTGGTCGGCACGCGTTCGGCCCATTGCCACAGCTGCTCCATCGCCCGGTATTCCTTGTCATGCTCTGGATTGGCCTGACGCCAGACATGCAACGCGGCCAACTGCGCTGGCGAACACTGGCCTGCGTTGACAAGGGAAAACCACCAGGCAGCGGCCTCACGCGGATCGTCCGGGGGTATATGTAGCTGATCTGTCATGCGTTAGCTAACCGAAAGCCCGGCTCCTTTTAGGGTAAATACACAATGTATACCCTTCTTTCGAGTAAGACGAATGGCCAATGATAAAACCTGAATTTAATACGGAGAATAATGTTGAAGGCGATCACGCAGATGACGCAACGCCCG
This sequence comes from Advenella sp., assembly GCA_050742695.1. Lineage (GTDB taxonomy): Bacteria > Pseudomonadota > Gammaproteobacteria > Burkholderiales > Burkholderiaceae_B > Advenella. The sequence continues at coordinate 1,856 of JBOIGK010000151.1, forward strand.
GATCATGTATTTTTGCACCATATTTACGGAAATATCCAGGCGCTGCGCGATTTCCTCTTGCGAATAGCCTTCTATTTTCTGCCAGATAAAGACCTGACGGCATTTTAAGGGTAATTCTGCCAGCGCAGCTGTCAGACTGTCAATCAACTGCGTATTGCGAATATGAGCATCGGGATCATCCATTGCCGGTTGATCCATTTCGTGCAGGCTATGCAATGGCAATGTATCCAGAATCTGGGCCCGACGATGCTGATCGGTAAGGCGGTTACGCACACAGCGATGCAAAAATCCCCTGGGGTGAACCAATGTCGTAGTTATTTTTCCTTCCAATGCCATAGTCAGGACATCATGCGTTGCGTCTTCCGCATCCTGTCTTGAACCGGCACGATGGGTCCATGTCCTTAGCAGCTCCTGATAATACTGCAGCCAGTCGCCGGGCAGCGTGCGCAAGTTGGTCATAATCGTTCAGTTTCAGCGATGACCCAGCCATTTCATGGTGACGGGCGAGGCCTCGGCCAGCGGAAACGAGGTCGAATGCGATGACCCGTCCCAGCCTTCGGCGGTAAGCCATAATTGCGCGTCCGGCGGCGTATCTTTGGAAATAAGTACACCGATCTGCATGTTGTAAACGCTACCGAAACCAATGGCGCCTGCGGTGCGCAGGCTGCGCGGCTTGCCCACACGCAGGTAAACTGCGCGCACGGCACTGCGGCACGACTCGCACAGAGAGACAGAAAAGGTTTTCACGAAACCGGCAGTACCGTCCCGCCGTGGCGGCAGGGCATCGAACTCAGCCATATGCACTTCCCAAGGGCCCACTTTCTTGGTGCCCAGATCGTGCACGCCCAGTCCCAGATCGCCCGAGAACAGTGCCTGGTCTTTTATGTAGCGCGGCACGAAACACAGCGGGATCAAAATAGCCAGAACACTCAGGTGAAAACGCCAACGATACCACCACACCTTGAAACCCGACCGTGACCCGGAGCCGATTGCCTGAGCCTGACTATTCATGCTGCACCTATTTCTGTTTTCATAAAGCGTGCGCCAGCTGCCGCTGGCGATGGTTGTCCACCGTGGTTTGTCGCCGTATTT
>JBOIGK010000152.1:0-4797 GCA_050742695.1 Advenella sp.
CATTGCATGTCCAAAGCTGAGCAACGGCGCTGCCAGCCGATAGGCTCGTTCGCGGGCGTCGTAATCAAGCATCCCGGTGCGCACCAGTGTTTGCGTCAAGCGGCTGACCGTTGCCGGCGCCAGGCCGGTGCGTTCGGCCAGTTCACTATTGCCGATCAAGTCTGCTCCTGGGCGAAACGCCCGAAGAATGTCGATCCCGCGCTCCAGCGATCGATTTTGAGCCGGGCGATCCAGGCGTTCCTGCACTTTGTTGTTGGCCACTGGGCACTCCCTAGCAATTCCATCTAGTGAAATTTGATTATTACGTTTGGCCAGTTTAACGCATAAACTGCAATCGTAATATTGATACGCCAACACAAGTTTGGGCCGCGACAAGGCAGTGCCTGAACAACCAGACAATGACAGGAGACCTCATGAAAACCATAAACATATCAAGCGCTTGCCTGAAAGCAGCCTTTGTGGCCATCGCCGGCCTGACTGCTGCCGTGGCGGGCCAGGCAGCGCATGCAGCCTTTCCGGAACGGCCAGTGCGCCTGATCGTACCCTTTGCGCCGGGCGGCGGCACCGAGATGATTTCCCGGTTGCTGGCAGAAGGGATGGCGCGTGAGCTGAAACAACCGGTGATTGTAGAGAACAAGCCCGGTGCAGGCACCACGATCGGCTCGGACGAAGTGGCCAGAGCGCGCCCCGACGGCTACACGCTGCTGATGGCAACCTTTGCCCACGTCGTCAATCCGTATCTGCATCCCAAGCTGCCTTACGATACTGATAAGGTATTCGCCGCAATCAGCATGATCGGTCACTCTCCCAGCGTGCTCGTGGTCAGGCCCGACAGTCCGATCAAATCAGTGAAGGATTTGCTCGAGACCGCAAAACAAAAGCCCGGCACGCTTACCTATGCCTCTCAAGGTGTAGGAACCTCTGCACATCTGGCTGGCGAATTACTCGAATCCCTGGCGAAAATTGATATGTCGCACGTGCCTTATCGGGGCGCTGGGCCAGCGCTGAATGATTTGTTGGGCGGCCATGTCGATATGATGTTCGGCACCGCAGCTGCGGTGGGCCCGTCCCTGCAAGCAGGCACATTGCGGGCATTGGGTGTGACCACAGCCGAGCGCTCTCCCGCACTGCCGGATGTTCCGACGATCGCGCAAAGCGGTGTGGCCGAGTATGTGCTCGATAGCTGGTATGGCCTGTATGCACCGGCCGGTACGCCACCGGAGGTCATCGCGACGCTGAATGCCGCTGCGCATAAAGCAGCCGGCACAGACACGTTCAGTAAAAAAGTTCAAGGCGAGGGCCTGGTGATATCAACGGGCACCCCACAGGCGCTCGACGACTATATCAAAGGCGAACAAGCGCGCTGGAAAAAGGTAATTTCATCCAGCAAAATCACGCTGGACTAGTCGCAATCGAAAAAAAGGAAGCAGTAATATGACATACACATTGATCAACGTCCAGGTGCAATCCGGTATTGCAACGGTCTTTCTGAACCGGCCTGAAAAACGCAACGCCATGAGTGACGATATGCGGACAGAATTCATCGAAGCCCTGGAACAAATCGCAGCCGACAAATCCATTCGAGCGCTGGTTCTGACCGGCAATGGCAAAGGATTTTGCGCAGGCGGAGATATCGCCGGCATGCAGCGACGCATGCAGGCACAGCCCGGCGAGGTCGCCATCAATGGCTGGAGTCGCCAGCAGCGCGTTCACCACGCCGTGTCGCTGCTGCATACCATGCCCAAACCCACCATTGCTGCGGTCAACGGCGCCGCCTCGGGCCTGGGCGCCGATACGGCCATGAGTTGCGATTTCATCGTTGCCTCGGAGGCCGCCACGTTCAGTTGGTCCTACATTAACCGCGGGCTGATTCCCGATGGCGGCGGCATGTACTTCCTGCCACGACGCATCGGCCTGCCCAAAGCCAAGGAACTCATATTCAGCGGGCGCACTGTCCCCGCACAGGAAGCTTTGGCGCTGGGAATCGCAGATCGTCTGGTCGCGCCCGACGCATTATTGGACAGCGCACAACAATGGGCAAAAGAACTGAGCGCTGGTTCAGGAACTGCACTGGCTCTGGGGAAAACCATTTTGAATCAGACATTCGAACTGACTGCAGAGCAAGCATTTGCCCAGGGAAGCCAGGCCCAGGGCATCTGTTACACCAGCACCGAGCACCGGGAAGCTGTGATGGCATTCCTGGCCAGAATGGCCGAAAAAAAGACCACCAAATAATGGGGAAAGCAACACAATCATGAATGCAATATCACGTCTTATTCGGCCACGCAGCGTGGCAATCATCGGCGCCTCTGCCGACTTGGGAAAAACAGCGGGAAGGCCCCTGGCCTATTTGCGCAAACATGGCTTTGATGGCGCCATCTATCCGGTCAACCCACGTGTTACGCATATTGGCGACGTACCGTGCTATCCAGATATTGACTCCCTGCCGGCGGTGCCTGATGTGGCCATCATCCTGCTGGGTGCCGGACGTGCGCATCAAGCGGTTCGGGAACTGGCGCAAAAAGGCACCGCAGCGGCCATCGTGCTTGCCAGCGGATACTCCGAAGCCGGAGCAGAAGGAAAAGAGCGCCAGCAACAACTGCGGCAGGCCGCCGGCGCAATGCGCATACTGGGACCGAATACCATTGGCCTGGTCAATCTGACCGATGGCATTCCGCTATCTGCAAGCGGTGCGCTGGAAATGGATCAGTTCCCGGTCGGCGACGTTGGCGTGGTTTCGCAAAGCGGCGGCATTCTGGGCGCCCTGCTCTCGCGCGCAGCGGCACGCGGACTCGGTATGTCCAAGCTGATATCGACCAGTAATGAAGTGGATCTGGAAATGGCCGATTTCATCGACTATCTGGTTGACGATGCATCCACCAAAGTGATTGCTCTGTATATTGAATCCATACGTAATCCACAAAAATTTCGCGCCGCTGCCTTGCGGGCGCGACTTGCCGGAAAGCCTATCGTGGCATTCAAGATTGGCAGATCTGAAGCGGGCGCCCAGGCGGCCATCTCGCATACAGGCGCGCTGGCTGGCCAGGACACGATGTATGACGCCCTGTTTCGGCAAACCGGTGTGATCCGTGCGCAGCGCTTCAGCGATCTGCTGGATATGCCAAGCGCATTATCGACCGGACGCATACTGCGCGGCAGACGTGTCGCCATTCTGACTTCAACCGGCGGCGCCGGCACATTGGTGTCAGACAGCCTGGGAGTGGCCGGTTTTGAAACCCCGGCGCCAGGCGCGCGGACTGCTGCCGCATTGCGTGCACTTCAGGGCGATATGCCGGCGGCGCTGGACCGCAATCCGGTTGATGTGACCCTGGCAGGTTTACAGCCTGATCTGTTGCGTGGCGCTATTGGCACCCTGTCGGCCAGTGACGACTATGACGCACTGGTCATGATTGTGGGTTCGTCCAGCCTGGGCAACCCGCAATTGATGGCCGATGCCATCTGTGATTGTCTGCCCGCAACAGACAAACCCATTGTCGCGTTCGTCAGCCCGCATGCGCCAAACGTGGCTCGTCTGCTCAATCAAAGACAAATACCTGCATTCATGGAACCGGAGTGCTGCGCTGTGGCCCTGGATGCCATGTGGCGAACACAAGAATTGCCGGCACAGCAGGCACCGGGCATTGTCCTGTCGCCCCCGTTGACAGACCTGCCGGCGGGCACATTGAACGAAGCCCAGGCCAGAGACCTGTTTGCCCGGTTCGGCATTGCCGGCGCCGAACAAACCATTGTTTCGAATCCGACACAGGCACAGGCGGCTGCCCTGCAATATGGATCTGCCGTCGTGCTGAAAATATTGTCCAGCCAGATCATGCATAAAAGCGATGTGGGTGGCGTGTGCGTGGGCGTTGCACCCGAACAGGTGGCCGAACGCATCACCCGGATGCAAACCGAAGTCTATGCCAACACCGGCGTGCGTCCTGAGCAGTTTCTGGTACAGCAAATGGTGACGTCGGGCATCGAACTGATCCTGGGCTTTCATCGTGATGCGCTGGGCAGCGCCATTTTGCTTGGCATGGGCGGCATAACTGCAGAATTGCTGAAGGACACCACAATGCGTCTGCTGCCGCAACAAGGTGGGCTCAGTCTTACCGATGCCTATGACATGATGCGTGATCTGCGTACCTGGCCCCTGCTCGATGGCTATCGCGGCCGCGTTAAAGCCGATCAGCAAGCATTGGCCCAAGCCATCGTGAACTTTTCCAATATGGTAGCCAGCGTGGGAGACAGGCTAATTGAAGCCGAGATCAACCCACTGTTTGTTCTGCCCGAAGGACAAGGCGTCAAAGCGGCAGACGGTATCGCGATCCTGGCTAATTGATGGGATCGATCAATTCGATCGATCAATTCGGCTGATTAATCTGGCCAACGAGTCCGGTCAATTAATGCTGGCCAACGATTGGATTGAGCAATGCAATGACCAAAGGATTGCCGGCGCTATCGCCGCGAGGCCACGAGGCCACAAAACGCAGGCACGGCAATCGGCCATCGCACCTTTTACAGATCAAGCACCAGCAGTTCGCTTTTTGCCCTGGATACACACGCGGTCAGATATTCGGATTGTTCATCGGGGCTCAGAATGTAGTCCTGATGATCAACCTCACCCTCCAGATAGCGAATCTTGCATGTCCCGCACAAACCGGAAACGCAGGACGTCTCCAGTTCAATTCCCGCCTCGGCCAGCGCTTCTATCAAACTCTTATCGGCAGGCACACCAATGTGTTGCCCTGAGCTGGCTATTTTCACCTTAAAGCTGCCATCGGATGCTGAGTCCGATAC
>JBOIGK010000153.1:0-2331 GCA_050742695.1 Advenella sp.
GCATTGTACTGTTCATTCAGACCCAGAATCGGATCACGGGGGGCGAGCTCGACGGCATTGAAAAGAGTGGTCATCGTAATAAGAAAAGGTAAGGTTGCAGGGAAGGTCAATTAAAGTGGATAATGAACGATTGTACGCCTAAATCAGTGCCAATTTAACCCTGGATGCACAATCTATGAGCGAAGCCGGATTTATCGAATTTGCCGACAGCCCGTTTCAGCTATACCAGCCTTACCCCCCAGCCGGCGATCAGCCAGCCGCCATTGAAGCACTTACGCAAGGAGTGGATGATGGTCTGATGTATCAGACGCTGCTTGGCGTCACCGGATCGGGAAAAACCTACACCATGGCCAATGTCATCGCCCGTCTGGGCCGTCCGGCGCTGGTGCTGGCCCCGAATAAGACACTGGCCGCCCAGTTGTATTCAGAGTTTCGGGAATTTTTCCCGCGCAATGCGGTGGAATATTTTGTGTCTTACTACGATTACTATCAGCCCGAGGCCTATGTGCCCACGCGCGATCTGTTCATTGAAAAAGACTCGTCCATCAACGAGCATATAGAACAGATGCGTCTGTCGGCAACCAAAAGCCTGCTGGAGCGGCGCGACACCATTATTGTCGGCACGGTCTCCTGCATTTACGGTATTGGTAATCCGGGAGATTATCACGCTATGGTGCTGGTGCTTCGCACCGGCGATCGCACGCCACGTCAGGAAATCCTTGCGCGCCTGGTCTCCATGCAGTACGAGCGCAATGACATTGATTTCACGCGGGGCACGTTCCGTGTGCGCGGCGAAGTGATTGACATTTTCCCGGCAGAGAGCGCCGAACTGGCAGTCAGGCTGAGCCTGTTTGATGACGAGCTCGAGAGTATTGACCTGTTTGACCCGCTGACCGGCAAAATCCGCCAGCGCGTTCCCCGGTTTACCGTCTATCCGAGTTCACATTATGTGACCCCGCGCGATACGGTGTTGCGGGCCATTGAAACCATCAAGGAAGAACTGCGCGATCGCACCAAATTCTTTGTGGACAATAACCAGCTGGTTGAAGCCCAGCGCATCGAACAGCGCACCCGCTTCGACATCGAAATGCTGCAGGAGCTGGGTTTTTGCAAGGGGATCGAAAACTACTCCCGCCATCTGTCTGGCGCGGCGCCCGGCGATCCACCGCCGACGCTGATCGATTATCTGCCACAGGATGCGCTCATGTTCTTCGACGAGAGCCACTGGATGATGGGGCAGTTGCGCGCCATGTATCGCGGCGACCGGTCGCGCAAGGAGACCCTGGTGCAGTTTGGTTTTCGTCTGCCGTCGGCGATGGACAACCGGCCGTTGAAGATGGAAGAGTTCGAGCAGCGTGTCCGGCAAAGCGTATTTGTCTCGGCCACGCCTGCAGACTATGAAAATGAGCATTCCGACAATATAGTGCGACAGGTGGTGCGACCCACCGGCCTGGTCGATCCCATGGTCGAGGTGCGGCCGGCGCTTACCCAGGTAGATGATCTGCTGGGTGAAGCCAAACTGCGTATCGCAGTTGGCGATCGGGTGCTGGTAACCACACTGACCAAGCGAATGGCAGAGGATCTGACCGACTACCTGACCGAAAGCGGCATGAAAGTGCGCTATCTGCATTCGGATATCGATACGGTCGAGCGGGTTGAGATTATTCGCGATCTGCGCCTGGGCCATTTCGATATTCTGGTGGGTATCAACCTGCTGCGTGAAGGACTGGATATTCCCGAGGTCTCGCTGGTGGCCATTCTGGACGCCGACAAGGAAGGCTTTCTGCGTTCCGAACGCAGTCTGATCCAGACCATTGGTCGTGCGGCACGCAATTTAAATGGCCGGGCTATCCTGTATGCCGATCGCATTACCGATTCCATGCGCCGCGCCATGGATGAGACAGAAAAGCGTCGCAATCTGCAGATTGAGTTCAACACTGAGCACGGTATTGTGCCGCAAGGGGTGCGCAAGTCGGTACGCGAAATGATCGACGGCGTGATCCAGGATGCGCCCGACGCACTCAGTGCCGAGGATATTCGTCTTGAGTCGTTGCTGGTGGATGAAAAGGCGCTGGCCAAAGAGATCCGTCGGCTGGAAAAACAGATGCAGGATCATGCTCGCAATCTGGAATTCGAACAGGCGGCGGCGGCCCGGGATCAATTGACCCGTCTCAAGGAAATGGTATTGCTGCGCTGACAGCCGTTAGCGCAGCAATATCATTATGAGCAACCATAATCAATATTTCATTCGGGCCACGGCGGCGGTTTAAGCTGCCTATAAATCAGGTTATGATACAGTCCGTTTTTCAACAAGTTCGATCTGACAAAAAA
>JBOIGK010000154.1:0-2315 GCA_050742695.1 Advenella sp.
CTGAACAGCCTGGGCCTGCTCTCTGAAAAACCCGTGCGTACGGCTGAAGGTGATGAAATTGTGCCGCTCAAGGTTGTCAAGGCGGTGCTGCCCGATCCGGCGTCCCTTGCCCCGGGATACACGGGCAAAACCTGCATTGGCGACCTGGTAAAGGGCACGAGGAATGGCGTGCCGCAGGAAGTGCTTATCTATAACATTTGTGATCATGAAGAGAGCTACGAAGAAGTGGGCAGCCAGGCCATTTCGTACACTGCCGGCGTACCCGTTGTCGCAGCAGCCATGCTGATTGCCGATGGCACATGGGATGTCGGGCATATGGTCAATGTAGAAGAACTTGATCCTGCACCGTTTATCGAACTCATGAACCGGGTGGGGCTGGTTACGCGCGTACGCGACGGCAAAGGCGATCGGGTGCTGGAGCCGCAAAATGAACTGTTGATCCTGACCTCTGACGAGGAACCAGGCAGCACGGTGGCATTTGACTATTTCGCTAATGAACAGGCCGTGCTGGCAAAAAGCCCGCCGTCCCGTCAACACGACATGATGGCAGCGCGGCAACGCCTGACCGGCTGATTAGCCGGATTGTTTGCCGCAAGCAGTGAAAGCGTCAGCCCCTGCCGCACTTGTCGGGGTTGACGCCGCCATGCAACTGCACCATTGCCCCCTCGATTAAAGCGCGAGTTCGGCCTTCAGCTCTTCGTATTGGGCAGTATGTGATTGCTGCACGAGCGCCAATTGAAGCTCGATAGACTCCAGTTCCTTTTGAGCCGATTCCAAATACCCGTTCTGCTTTAGCCTTTTGTAGATGCCAATCTGATTTCTCAGCACATCGCGATCGAATGACAGTTCAGTGTTCACCAGTTTACTCTCCGCCACATATATTGATACCGAGCTCAGAGTCTATTGCATAGACAAGTCATATTTATTACAAGGCCAGCGCTTTGTGTATCTGTAGACAACGAGTTGCCAGAAACATCTGCCGCTTGCCTGGAAAAAGTATAAATCATCAAAAAAACCATACTTTGCAACGCTGAGCCCGCCAGGAAAATCACGTTATTGAATCTGGTATTTCCGTTTTGATATTCGATCTTTGATACGTTTTCCTTTTTCCGGAAGGACCGATCAAGGCCGCTCATTCACCCGTAAGCGCGCTCTGATGTATTTTCGGCAGCGAGGACACATCGCCCTGCAGTTGGTTCCACCAATCGCCCAGCGCATCAATCAGCGGCACAAGCCCCTGCCCGTCCGCCGTGAGGGAATATTCCACACGTAATGGATAGCCCTCAAACACCGTGCGCTGCACAATGCCGGCGTTTTCAAGCTTGCGCAATTCAAACGTCAGCATCTTATGCGAGACTGTTGGATTATCCCGCTTCAGATCACTGAATCGCTTGGCGCCGTCTTTAAGGTAATAGACCAGCAGCGTTGGCCAGCGCCCGCTCAATACCTGCATGACTTCCTCTATGGGACAGTAAGAGACCAGATCTTTCATGATGCTTCCGATGATGGTTACCAAAAAGTGCGTAATTTACTTGGAGCTGAATATGCCTCGATAATGCATGCGCAAGCCACACTGGCTATCACATATGAATTATGGAGAATATTTTGATGGAACCGATTTTACTCTATGGCGTTCCCGCCGGCAGCTCCATGGGACTGATTGCAGCCCTTGAATGGCTGGGCAAGCCATATCGCCTGTGCCAGGTAGACATGCTGGGCGAAATGCTTGAACCGGCCTATCTGCGCATCAATCCCAGGCGGGAAACACCGGTCCTTATTACCGATCAGGGTCAAGTCCTGACCGAAACAATGGCAATTGCCAACTGGTTGCAAGACCGGGACACTGAAAGGCGTATCAGCTTTGCGCCAACCTCACCTGAGACGGACCGCATGCATCAGCTCATGGCCTTTATTAACACGGGTTTCACCGGCGCCTTTGTCCCGCTGTGGCAGGCATGGGAGATGGAAAACCCGGACCCGCAGGTAAAAAAGATATTACAACAGGTGGGCAATGCCGGCGTTATTAATCGTCATGACAAACTGGAGCAGATGATTGGTGACAACCTCTTCCTGCTAGGCGCGCAACCCTGCCTGGCCGATGCTGTTTTTATAGGAGTAGCCCGATGGCTGGATATACATGAGGTGGCCGATTCCACACGGTGGCCAAAAATTACCGCCATGCGCGAGCGTATTGCCAACACCTCTGCGGTCGTCTTTGCAACAGCAATAGAAAATGGCGAAACACCGGCTGGTTCCGGTTCGCTCCTGGGACACGTGGCGCTGAGTGAAGTGATTGAACGGTTTGGTGCGTGATT
>JBOIGK010000155.1:0-2881 GCA_050742695.1 Advenella sp.
GGGCAATACCATCACTGCTCAGGTGCGACGCCTGGGAGCGTCGGCAGACTGGCCGCGGGAATATTTCACCATGGACAGCCAAATGTCCCTTGGCGTGGTAGAAACCTTTGTCCGTCTGTACGAACAAGGCCTTATCTACCGCGGCAAACGGCTGGTTAACTGGGATCCGGTCCTGGGCACGGCCGTGTCTGATCTGGAAGTCGAAAGCCAGGAAGAAGATGGCTTTCTCTGGCATATCCGCTATCCGCTTACCGAACCGGTAGACGGACTGGACTATCTGGTCGTGGCCACCACTCGCCCCGAAACCATGCTGGGCGATGTTGCCGTCATGGTTCACCCCGAAGACGAACGCTACCTCCACCTGGTGGGCAAGTCAGTGCGTCTGCCCCTGTGCGATCGCGACATCCCGGTGATTGCCGACGATTATGTCGATCGCGAATTCGGCACGGGCGTGGTCAAAGTAACCCCCGCCCACGATTTCAATGACTATGCCGTGGGCCAGCGCCATCAACTGGATATGATCAGCATCCTGACGCTGGACGCGAAAATCAGCGAAGAGGCCCCCGCCCGCTTCCAGGGCCTGGACCGCTTCGAAGCACGCAAGCAAATTGTTGCAGAGCTCGAGGCACAATCGTTTCTGGAGAGCATCAAGCCACACAAACTCATGGTGCCGCGGGGCGACCGGACCAAATCGGTCATTGAACCCATGCTGACTGATCAGTGGTTTGTGGCGATGAGCAAACCGGCCCCTGAAGGCACGTACAATCCAGGCAAAAGCATTACCCAGGTGGCGCTGGACGTCGTGCGCGACGGTGAAGTGCGATTCTTTCCGGAAAACTGGAGCAATACCTATAACCAGTGGCTGGAAAACATCCAGGACTGGTGTATTTCCCGACAGTTATGGTGGGGGCATCAGATTCCGGCCTGGTACGCAGAAGACGGCCAGATCTTTGTCGCCCGCACCGAGCCAGAAGCCCAGGCCAAAGCCAGAAAAGCCGGCGTGACAGGGCCGCTGCGCCGCGACGACGACGTTCTGGATACCTGGTTTTCATCCGCCCTGGTACCCTTTACAACCATGGGCTGGCCGGCCGAGACCGCAGACTTCAAGCGCTATATGCCTTCGAATGTGCTGGTCACCGGCTTTGACATCATCTTTTTCTGGGTCGCACGCATGATCATGATGAGCATGCACCTGACCGGTCAGGTGCCGTTCCGACATGTCTATATGCACGGGCTCATTCTGGATGCCTACGGCCAGAAGATGAGCAAATCCAAGGGCAACACGCTGGATCCGGTGGACCTGATCGATGGCGTTGACCTGGACACGCTGGTCGCCAAGCGTACGTCTGGCCTGATGAACCCGAAACAGGCCGGCAAGATTGAAAAGGATACCCGCAAGGCATTTCCGGACGGTATTGCACCTTACGGCGCAGATGCATTGCGCTTTACCATGGCTGCCTATGCGACACTGGGCAGAAACATGAACTTTGACCTGAAGCGCTGCGAAGGCTATCGCAACTTCTGCAACAAGTTATGGAATGCCAGCCGCTTTGTGCTCATGAACGTGCCGGACGCCGAAGCAGTCAATCAGGACGACAACGAGCTTTCCTTTGCCGACCGCTGGATTACCAGTCGCCTGCAGCAAACCCTTGAGGACATACAGAAAGGGTTTCATGAATATCGCTTCGACATGATTGCAAATGCAATATACCGCTTCGTCTGGGACGAATACTGCGATTGGTACGTCGAGCTGGCCAAGGTTCAGATCCAGCATGGCAGCCAGGCGCAGCAAAACGGCACTCGCCGCACCCTGATCCGGGTGCTGGAAGCCATTTTACGCATGGCCCATCCCATCATTCCGTTTATCACAGAAGCGTTGTGGCAGAAAGTGGCGCCGGTGGCTGGTAAAAAGCCAGCGGGCACTACAGCCAGCATCAGCGTTCAGCCCTATCCCCTGGTCAACAGCGAGCTGATTGACGAGGCTGCCGAAGCGCAGGTCGCCACGCTCAAGGCCCAGGTTGAGGCCATTCGTGCGCTGCGCGGAGAAATGAGCCTGTCGCCGGCTCAGAAAGTACCCCTGTTCGCCGAAGGCGACGCCCAAATGCTCAACAGCAATGCCCCCTACCTGATGGCGCTGGCCAAATTGAGCGAGGTACAGGTTGTTGATCAGTTGCCCGATCTGGGTGCGCCAGTTCAGATTCTGGACAACACCCGGTTGATGCTGAACGTGCAAATTGACAAGGAAGCTGAACTGGCCCGACTGAGCAAAGAAGCCCAGCGCCTGGAAGGCGAAATTGCCAAGGCACAAGGCAAACTGTCCAACGAAGGCTTTGTCGCACGTGCACCGGGTCATGTCATCGAACAGGAAAAAGAGCGCCTGGCCCAGTTTACAGAACGCCTTGAAGGCATTCGCGGCCAGCAGGCCAGACTGCAGTAAACATCCGGCTGATCCGTCCTTTTTGGGTTTCGGGTCAGCCTTTTTTTCGCCCGACATATCCGGCGCCGGCGCATTATTCTGGCCGGCCATGCCGCAAGCGCGGCTGCTCGCCAGCGGGCCGTGCCACGGTTTCACCATCCACATATCGGCCGCTGCTAAGCAAGGCCTGAAAATCGCGTCATTATCCAGCGGCAAATTTCACAAAATATTTTCGGCACAATGCATTTGTCAGACAACTGACGTTTGATTTTGGTATGGTAACTCAAATAAGCATCACCACACGCACACTACCCTTTCAACCAATTTGCCAGACAAGGAATTACACATGTCATTGAAAACGTTTACGCTGAATAATGGCCAGACCATCCCCTCGCTGGGCTTTGGAACATGGGAACTGGACAAGGAAGAAATCTGTGTTCCCGCAGTTACCCAGGCCATCAAAAC
>JBOIGK010000156.1:0-14446 GCA_050742695.1 Advenella sp.
GTAAAGAACCTGTACGTGAAGTGCAGTAGTAGTGCTTACAACTGTGGTGAACACAGCCAGAAAGAAAAGGGTCGCTTTAGGATTTGTGGCATTTGTCAGGAACCCAATCATAAATGACTGGCGAAAAGTTTTGGCGGTGGTTTGCGTCACGGTATCTGACGCGTTGTCCGCCATATGCACTCCGGCCTGGCTAATAAATCGAACACCCAGGTACAATAAGTACGCACTTGCGGATATCTCGACCAAGTTCAAGAGCCACGGTGTAGTGTGCATTAACGCAGCGACGCCCAATAATGTATAAACGACATGTACTGAAATGCCCGCGCCGATGCCAATCGCTGTGCTGATCCCTGCGCGACGTCCATAACGTATGCTTTGCCGGATGGTGACTGCAAAATCCGGGCCAGGCGCCACAACAGCAAGAAAATGGATGACGGCCAGCGTCAGGAACTCTCCCATTAAGTTGGGCATATTAGCTCCAGAGCGTCAGGGGCATTGCAGGACTCCTGTACCCGATAAAACATGACAAGCTGAGACGCAACTTTTCCGATCCTGGTGTAACAGCATGCATACACCGAGAATTGAATAAAATTAGGTCGCCTTCGTTTGGTCGCACTTCTAATGTGGGCGTCCCTAGCAGGGCAGGGTCAATGCCATAGCTGTTACCACGCATTGCGTCAAATTCAGCGGGAGGCAATTGCTGATCCCATATTTGTATAGCTCCTCCTTTTGTGGGCATCAACAAATACACATTCGCAGCCAACTGCGACAGCAGGCTATGAGCGTGAAAACTGTCCGGCGCATCCTTGGCAAAGATATCGTGATGTGCAAGAAATGTGACATCGGGTCTAACAACCCGCGATAGGCCTACATACATCTTGCGTCCATACAATGTTTCTAAGTGGGCTCCTGCGGGCCATACCTCGTCGCGCTTGCATCTTAATAAGTCGATCGGGGATGCATAAGGGAAACATCTTCGTCGTAATTCTTCAATATTTTCGAACGCTTCGTCAAAATAATTTTCCAGAAGAGGTGCTTTGTTTTCTGCTGCATAGAATGCCATGCCGATTCGGCCAATGCTTGGTGCATTTAGATAATTTTCATATCCAGGCCCAATTATTTTTTTCGAAAGGATTGCGGCAATTTCTTTGTTGACGAAATGGCGTACACATACAACCAGCACCTTGTTTTTTAAGAGTTTTTGAATCCCTTCGTATTCCAAATTTTCTAGCTCCACCAGCATATCAAATCTCATTGTTGAACACGTTTTCTGGAACTCAGACTTCGTATGAAACGATCAACTTATTTTTCTTTAATTGTGACGATAGAATTTTCATTCCCTTCAATTTTCCTGTGCTTTCAACGTGCGTTCCTGCGCATCCATATGGTGGCAGCGCGCCAAAGCGAACTTCTCTGAAGTGATTGTCGATGACTCGAGAGTGACATGGTAGATTCTGATCAATTAACAGTTCACAAAGCCGCTGAATTTCGCTCGTGCGGATATGCCGTGCGTTCCTCGAAGGATCGAACATAACACGCGCCTCACCGGGCCAATGGTGTGCTTTGACGGGAATCCAATTGAGCTCCTCAAGCGCGTGACCAATCAGGTGTCCGGCCGAATGCAGTTTGCAATGACGGTACCGCTTTGCCGCATCTACGCAGGCCACGACAGAACCAGGAGCGACCGCCTGGCGCGTGTAGTGGACGATTTCTCCGGCTATCGATTCAACGCTGATCACTTGTGCTTCTCCAATCCAGCCTGTGTCGCTTGGCTGGCCTCCTCCTTTTGGATGGAAGAGGGTCTGGTTCAGGCGCAATGCATATCTTTCGACCTCTCTCTGCTCGCAAGACAGCACGTTAACAGTTGCGTGCGTTGCATTGGTTTCCCAGTAGAGTTTTTTTGTCATACGTTTTAAAAAATAGGCGTGTTTTGTCGTAACGACTATTGTATCGATTGTCGCGCCCTGCGATAATCCACATAAAAACCAAATATCTATTGCTCTATGCGCACAAATAAAATGATTACCCTGATGGGCGAGATGGCCATTTTCGCCAAAGTGGTTGATACAGGTAGTTTTTCCGAAACGGCTCGCCAGTTGGGAACCTCTCCGTCCGCTATCAGCCGTTCGGTCGCGAGACTGGAAAGAGCCTTGGGTACGCGTCTGCTTCATAGAACCACCCGTAAGCTGCGACTAAGCGAAAGTGGACATGGGGTCTACGCTCAGTGCGAGCAAATGGTCAATGCTGCCCAGGCGGTTATGGCTGTTTCAGGGCTGTCTAGTGCCGAGCCGCAGGGCCTGGTACGGGTCAGCGTACCCAAAGCAGTGGGCCGGTTCGTTATCCATCCCCACATTCCTGATTTCCTTGCCTGTTACCCGAAGATCGACATACAGTTATTGCTTGACGACCGATACATTGATTTGATCGATGAACAGGTGGATCTGGCGATCCGTATTACTGACCAGCCCTCGCCTGGATTGATGGGACGTAGACTGACTGATATCAGGCACATGCTTTGTGCAACGCCTGCCTACCTGGACAAGCATGGTGTCCCGAAGCATCCCCACGATCTGAGGGAGCATAATTGTATTTATTTGAGCGAGGCGCCGGGCGATTCTAAATGGAAATTTCAGCAAGGCACTAAGAATATCAGTGTCAACGTGCACGGACGTTATGCTGTCAACCACACCGGGGCGCGGCTTGATGCTGTGCTGCGCCATCTGGGGATCGGTAGTTTGCCTTATTTTACTGCCCGCCATTGCCTGCAGCAGGGGGATATCGTGCAGGTACTGCTGGAATGGAGGTTCAAGACCAACTATTGTGGGCAGGCCTGGATTCTTTATCCGCCCACCCGACATCTACCGCCCAAACTGAGTGCGTTCATCAATTTTATGGCTGAACGCCTGAATGCCGAATCAACACAGCACAGGTCAACATCGACTGAGATACCGAATCTGCCTTATGAGTCACCGGAGGCACTGGAATAATCCCAGGGTAGTCATTTGACTATCCACGCACCTGCCGTTCGATTGTTGTCATTGATGCAGCAGGACCAACCCAGGTACTCCGAAAAGCTTGTGAAGTTACTGGGATGTTGTCGAAAATAATTGATCCAGTTGCGCGCCGCCAATAATTCCGCCGAAGCCGTCGAACCTGCCTTCCTGCGCGATCTGTTGTGCAACCCGCAGAAAGCTGTCCATGGCCACGCGTGCCAGCGCGCCACCTACGCTGATCCGACGCACGCCGAGTGTCTCAAACTCGGCGACCGTCATGCCCATCGCGCTGCCGCATAATACATTGACGGGGCGGCCATTGGCGGCCTTGACCACAGCGCTGATCTGTTCCACGGTTTTTATGCCAGGGGCATAGATGCAGTCTGCGCCGGCCTCTACGAACGCCGCAATGCGCCGGGTGGTTTGCTCAAGATCGGGTGCGCCACGTATAAAGCCTTCGGTCCGCGCCGTGAGCAGCACCCGCTCTCCTGTCTGGTCAATGGCTGCGCGTGCCGCGCTGATGCGCGAGACTGCCACGTTAAATTCGTACAAACCATCAGCGCCACCCTGTGGTACGTCTTCAATGGACAGCCCTGCGACGCCGGTCGCAACACACTTGATGATGTTTTGCTGCATCTGCTCTATATCATCGGAATAGCCATTTTCGAAATCGGCATTCAGCGGAATATTTACTGCAGCAGCCAACTCACTCAGATGGGCCAGAACCATCTCCAGCGGCTGTGTTCCGTCGGGCATGCCATTGGCGTAAGCATGTCCGGAGCTGGTTGATGCCAGCGCGGCAAAGCCCATCTGCTCCAGGCACCTTGCGGTACCGATATTCCAGGGATTCGGGATGGTGAAGCAGCCGGTCTGATGCAATTGAAAAAAAGCGTCACGCTTCTGGCTGGTTGTGCGTACTGTGGTCATTGGACACCTGTTTTACTGTTCTATAGCGAAGAAACACGAGCGAAATACTGGCTATTGGTAAATATTAGCATGCTGTGATGGCCGGGGTTAATGCCCTTGTCGTGTGGTTGCTGATCACATCACGGCTGTGATATTAACCACCAATACTAGGGAAATCCCCTGATTTAATTATCGTATAATCGTATACAATTATACGAACTTGAGGAAATAGATATGGATTGGCTGAATGGGCAGGTCGGGCAGGAAACGTTCGAAGGAATCAAAAACACGTCACTGGGCAAGCTGGTGCGCGACTATCTGCTCAATCAGATCATGTCGGGAACGTTAACGCCGGGGCAGGCTTTGCGCGAACCGGAGTTGGTAGAGCAAATGAAAGTATCCCGTGTGCCGGTGCGCGAAGCATTGCGTGAACTGGAAAGCATGGGGCTGGTGGTTTCGCGCAAGCACTCGGGCGTGTACATCCGGGAGTTGTCCGAGGAAGAGGTGCACGATTTGTACCAGTTCCGGGCGCTGATGGACAATCATGCCGGTCAGATGGTTGCGCAGTTGACGCCCGAGCGACGCACGGCGCTGGTTGCTTTGCTGGATATTTGCGTGGCGCAAATGGATCAGGCCAATCAGCAAAATAATGTGCAAGCGTATTACAACGCCAACTTGCACTTTCACTGGCATTTCATCGAATTTGCCGGCAATCGTGAAATTGCCAAAAGCTATCGCGAAGTGATCCAGAAACTGCATCTTGCCCGGGTCAAGAATTTGTCTACGCCGGATCACCGTCACAAATCCAATGCCGAGCACAAGGAAATTGTGCAGGCGCTGCGTGATGCCGACAATATTGGCGGCGCGCTGCATTGCGCCGAGCTGCTGTCGCATCATGTGGTCAAGGCACACAAGCGCCTTGCCGACATGTGAGATCGACGGCAACGATCCATATTTTTCCGAGGTTATAAATTACACATTGAATATTGCGCTTTGCTGCCGGCACAGACCGGCATTTCACAACTAACACATCCGAAATATATCGGAGGAGACAAATCATGGATCGTCGTTCATTCCTGCTCAGTATGGGAGCAGGCGCCATAGCTTTACCTTCAATTTCCGTGGGACAGGACAAATATCCCGCCAAACCCATCAGTTATATTGTTCCGGTCGCAGCCGGTGGTGGTAGTGACTATGTCGCCCGCGCCACCACAAGCGAATGGGGCAAAGGGATGGGCAACACTACCTTCGTGGTTGAAAATCTTGGCGGCGGGGGCGGGGTGATTGCCTGCCAGCGCACGGCGCGCGCCCCGGCAGATGGCTATACCCTGATGCAGGGGTATGTTGCCACGCTGGGCACCGGTCCCGCGACGAGAAAAGTATCCTATGACCCGCTCAAGGACTTTACGCCAGTGGGCATGATTGGAGGCACACCTAATGTACTGGTCGTGGATGCCAAGCTGCCCATTACCACGTTCGCTGAATTCGTGGATTATTTCAAGCGAAATAACACGAGCAATTATGGTTCTGCAGGCGCCGGTTCATTGACTCATCTGCTGATGGAATTGCTCAAGCAGGATACTGGCCTGCAAACCCAGCATATCGCCTACAAGGGTATTGCGCCCGCATTCCAGGATCTGGTTGGTGCGCGCACGCAAGCGATGTTTCCCGGGCTGGCCGCAGCCGTTCCTCATCTGCTTTCAAAAACCGTTCGCGCGATTGCGCTGACGGGCAACAAACGTAATGTGCGGTTTCCGGACATTCCCACGTTCGAGGAGTTGGGCGTCAAGGGGTTTGATGACGTGCTTCAGTGGTACGGCGTGTCGGGCCCCAGGGGATTGAAAGACGATGTTGTCAAAACACTGAACGATTCGCTTAATGCTGTTTTGATCAAGCCTGAACTTGAAAAACGTCTGCAGATCGAAGCAATTTTGCCGATGCCGATGAGCCCGCAAGAATTTGGACACTATGTTCAGAAAGATCTTGAACGCTGGAAGAAAGTGGCGCAGGACCAGAATATACGGCTGGATGCATGAGCCTGACGCAGGCTCCAGGCTACTTTTATTTGTAATTATTTAATTGAACTTTATCAGGATTATCATGGCTGTAAACACTAAGGTTGAAGCAGATCAGAACGCACCGGCGGTAACCCGTATTCTTGCGGAGTTTGTCGCTACCCATCCATCAAAAGGCTGGAGCGATGCAGTGGAACATGAAGCTCATCGCACATTTCTAAACTGGCTTGGATGCGCAGTAGGTGCTTCGCAACACGAGGCTGTTCAGGCCGCATTGCGTGCCGTACAGGTTCTGGAGCCGGCCGCTCAGGCCATGATCGCAGGTCGTCAGGAACGGGTGGACATTGCCAACGCTGCCCTCCTCAATGGAATTTCATCGCATCTTTTTGATTTTGACGACACGCATCTTAAAACGATTATTCATCCTGCCGGGCCGGTCTGCTCGGCGGTACTGGCGTTGGCAGAGCTGACCGGCGCAAGTGGTCGCCAGCTTATCGATGCCGTTGTACTGGGTATCGATGTTGCATGTCGCATTGGCAACACCATTTATCCTCATCACTACGACAGGGGCTGGCATATTACCGGGTCTACCGGCTCTCTTGGTGCTGCCGCAGCTTGCGCACGGTTGCTTGGCCTGGACACAGAAAAGACGACAATGGCATTGGGTATTGCCGCTTCGCAACCAGTAGGGCTGCGCGAACAGTTCGGCACCATGACCAAGCCCTTTCATCCTGGCGGTGCTGCACGGGCCGGCTTGATGTCGGCGTTGCTGGCGCGTGAGGGATTCACAGCCAGCCCGCGTGCGATTGAAGCGCCCAGGGGCTTTGCGCAGGTGGTATCGACCAAGTTCGACTGGAACGAAATTACTGATGAACTTGGTCAGCGATTTGAAATTTCCTTCAATGCATATAAGCCCTTTGCCTGCGGTATTGTGATTCATCCCAGTATTGATGCATGCGTGCAGCTCAGAGAGCAGGGTGTGACTGCGGTTAATCTGGTGCGCCTGGACTTGCGGGTTCATTCACTGGTGCTTGAACTGACAGGGAAAAAAGAGCCAGCAGATGGTCTGCAGGGCAAGTTCAGTGTTTATCACGGTTGTGCCGCCGGCCTGATTTTCGGCAGGGCGTCCGAAGAAGAGTATGACGACGCGATTGTCAATCGGGAAGACGTTGTGGCAACACGTCGCAAAGTCGTTGCCATCGTAGACGATACGATTGATGAAGCGGCGGTTGAAGCCACGGCCACACTCAAGGATGGCTCAAGCGTGCACATCCGCGTGGACCATGCCATTGGATCCTTGCAACGGCCAATGACCGATGAGGATCTGATGGCCAAGTTTACGGCCATGTCCGTTCCCGTTCTTGGAGCGGAAAAAACCCGCCGTCTGATACAGCAGTGCTGGAGCCTGTCTGATGCGGGCGATGTGCGTGCGCTCGTCGCGCAGGCAAGCTGAGCAGGTTCGGGTATGGATAGCAAACCGACTGTTGTAGTTTTGGATGACTGGGAAAATGTATTGCGCGACCGCGTAGACTGGCGGGCAATCCAGTCGCAGGCAAACGTGGTCATTCACAATACAAGGCTTTGCAGACAAGACTTGCCTGCTGCGCTCGCGTCGGCTCAAGTGCTTGTTGTATTCCGCGACCGAACGCCTGTTGATGCCGATTTGATTGCCCGGCTGCCTGGCTTGCAACGGATCATTAGCACCGGCGCGCGCAATCGCACCCTGGATACCGAGGCCGCAGAGCAGGCCGGCATACGTGTCGGTCATACCGCATGGGGACCGTCCAAGGCCAGCACGTGCGAACATACTTGGGCGCTGATTCTGGCTGCGGTCAAGCGTGTGCCTCAATTGGCATTGTCTGCGTCAAACAGCCGCTGGCGCAATCCTGATGTTAGCGCCTTTATGCCGCCTGTCATGGAAGGCAAGCGGCTTGGGCTGATCGGTTTGGGCCAGATCGGTCAGCGTGTAGCGGCCATCGGCAAAGTGTTTGGTATGCAGGTTGTGACGTGGAGTCCGAACATGACTGCAGAACGCGCCGCTGAACATGGCGTACAGGCAGTGTCGTTACAAGAGCTACTCGAAACTTCGCTGGTGGTCAGCCTGCACCTGGTGCCATCGGAGCCGACGCGTCACTTGCTAAACGCCGAGCGCCTTGGCTGGATGGATGCGGGTGCGATCCTGGTTAACACCTCGCGCGCCGAACTCATCGATATGGACGCGCTGGTTGATGCCTTGCAGCACAAACGTATTGCCTATTGTGCTCTGGATGTATTTGACCAGGAGCCGCTGGCGCCCGACCATCCGTTATTGAGCATGCCCAACGTGTTGCTGACACCGCATGTCGGTTTTTTGTGTGATGAAGTCGTGCACAATTTTGCAGTGGGTGTACAGCAACAGTTGGAAGCACATCTATTGCAACAGGACAATGCATAACTTGTTCTGATCACGCAGCGAGCTGCACCTGCACTACATGCTGGCCAGGTACAGGTCGCTGGGATCGGCAAGTCACTTCTTACTGCATGGACACCAGTCGCGCTGTCCAGTCAGACTTGCCGTTTATCGTTCCGCGCATTTGTTTATTGTCCACTTTGCCCGAATATGTCTGGCCGTCAACGGAAAAGGTAATGTTCGCCCCGTTCAGGCGTGCATTGCTGATGCGCCGTTGGTTGGCGCCGTCGCTCAGCGTTCCGTCCAGTATCTGAAATGTCTGCTTCAATTGAAGCTCACGTTCGCCTATTTTCCAGGTGCCGGCGACCTTGGCCGGAATGATCCATTTATAGGCATGGCAGTAATTGGTGCAGTTCTCCTTCACTTCCACTGATTCGTCCGGCTCCCATGCCTCCATTGCAAATGAATTGGAAACCACCCGCGTGCCGGGCTTCATGTCCAGCAGGGTCGGACGCAAGCGCAGATTCAGGCTGGGTAAAAGGAAAAGTGTGACGACAGAGGCATCTGAAAAATCCGATTCGAAGATATCTGCCTGTTCGAAGGTCGCGCGCTGCGCCACGCCTTCTGCTTGCGCCGCCCGTTTTGATATGGCAACCAGGTCCGGGTTGAACTCGATGCCGCGCGAGATCGCGCCGTGCTTGGCCGCGGTGATAACCAGCCGGCCATCGCCCGAGCCCAGATCAACCAGTCGGTCATCTGCAGTCAACTGAGCCATCTGCAGCATGCGGTCCACCAGCGCCTGTGAGGTTGGCACCCATACGACGTCCTTGCCCTGCTGCCCGACAGACGGCGTGTATTTTTCAGGGGCAGCATTTTTGTCGGAGCCAGTGGGCGCGGTTTGTGCCGCAAGAGGTGAGCTCACCATCATGGTGAACAGTATCGCGGCGACCAGGGGTTTTGCAGGCATAGTCATCGGTTCTCTCCTGTTGATGTGATTACTTCAAAGCGGTGATTTCAGTTTGCGCCTGCCGGCTGTCCGGCTCCTGATCGTCCCTGATCCGGAACAACAGAATGGGCGCGCCCGCGACCAGCACGCCCAGGCCGATCAGCGCAGCCACACCCGTGTAAACGACGCTGGCGTAGAACATGTACAGGCAGGTCAGGCAAAACAGAATGGGTGTGATGGGGTATAAGGGGACTTTGTAGGGCAGAACGCGCTCAGGATAGCGCCAGCGCAGCACGAACAGCGATAGTCCGACAAGTAGCATAAAAGCCCAGAACACAGGTGCCGTATAGTCCACCATGGCCTTGAAACCATCACGGGTGATGGCTCCCATGGCAATCAGCGCCAGGGCAATGGCCCCTTGCAGAACCTGGCCGTTGGCCGGGGTTTTACCGCGGCTGTCCCAGATCGCAACCCATCGGAGTATGGTCATGTCGCGCGCCATGACATAAAAAACCCGGGCGCCGGTGAAAATGGTTGCATTCAGGGTGGATATCGCCGCCACGATAATGGCCAGGGTTACCGCAATTCTGCCGGGTTCGCCAGCGACTACGTGCATCATGTCTGCGGCAACGGCATTGGATGCACGAAGGCCCTCCAGGCCCAGAATCGATAGCAGCGCCAGATTGGTCAGCACATAAAGTGTCACCAGAATCAGGGTGCCCAGCATTAGCACTTTGGCAATGTTGCGCGGTGCATCCTTGAGTTCGCCGGTCAAATAGGCCGCTTCGTTCCAGCCACCATAGGTGAGCAATACGAATATCATGGCCATGCCAAGGGCAGCGGTTTCCGGGGCGGCGGTTTGCGTTGTTGCCGGCGTCTGCCCGGAGCCCAGAAAGCCGAACAGGATGATGGCGGCGACCGCTGCAATTTCGATGAAGGTGACGATTATCTGCAGGTTCTTGCCTTCGGTGGTGCCTATGAAATTGACCCCGGTCAGGACAATAACCGATATGGCTGCATAGAGGGATGGGCCGTATGGCCCCAGCGGAACGATTTGCGCCAGGTAGTCGCCAAGCATGAAGGCAACCGCCGCGATAGCGCCAGTCTGGATCACAGTGCAGCGCGCCCAGCCGAACATCATGGCAACGGAACGACCGTAGGCGCGCGACAGGAAATGGTATTCACCACCGGCATGAGGATGTGCCGCAGACAGTTCTGCATAGCACAGCGCACCCACAAGTGTGATAAGCCCGCCAACAATCCAGACAAGGATAAACAGCCATTCGTAGGCGACATTAGCCGCGACAATCGAGGGAGTACGGAAGATGCCGATACCCACGACCAGCCCGACAACAATAGTGACGGCGTCAAAAACAGAAAGCTGGGGCTGCGGTCTGGCCTGGTTCTGGCTGTGATCGGTCATCTGAATCCCTTGCTGTCAAACAAAATAATGTCAAACAAAGCTGCGTGCTGCGTGGCAAATACGCTGTGGCGTCTGGATATCGAGGTGCTGCAAAGGTGCCGCAGATACTGTCCCGTCAATGGATGCGGGCAGAAAGGGCATGGTCGGCGCGGCTTGGGCATTATGCCTGGCAGGGCAGCGCTTAATGTTGTCTACACCGGCAATGAGGGGCCACCGGTAGAAACTGGCGTAAGCAGAATTCGTAACCTTACAACCAGCTGAAAATTACTTTACCATAAAAATAATGACAAGACGGTGTAATTTTTTGTGAAAATCACAAAAGTGATTTCTGTGATTTATGGCAGGTTATAACGAAAAGACTCGGACTGCGTTCTGCCAGGAACAGATTTTTTCAGCGTGCAGTTCGCGTCTGTCATGGCCCAGGAAGGTGATTGCGCAAGGCGTGGAGACATTGTTGACACTGTCCGGGATGCACGACAGGTTATTGAGCAGATTGATCAATGCTTTTATTTGCGGTTTTCATGGAATCTGTTCCAGAAAGTGTATGCCTGTCTTGTATCCGCAGGGGTGCCGATATGGCCAGGCATGTACTGCATGTGCCCGGCCAGCCGATGGATTACTCGAGTCCGGTATTGTTCAGCTTCTGGCTCGAAGCACGATCTGCGTGATCTCGGACGGGCGTCCCAGTCTGATTGGAAACCCGTTCCACAGTCCGGTCCCCATGCTTACGTACATTTTCATGGCATCCACATCATATAAACCATTGACGAACCCGTCGTTGGCCATTTTGGTGAGCACGTGTGCGCCTAAAATCTGGCCGCCATGCGTGTGCCCCGACAGTTGCAGTGACACGCCGGCCTGTGCATGGGCGGACGCACCCATCGGGCGGTGGGCCAGCAGGATGATGGTCTGGTTTGCCGGTGCCTGCTCCAGGGCAGCAGCGATATCCGGATCGGGAAGGCCAAAGCGAGCGGCAGCGTGATCGGTGATGCCGGCCACCACAATCTGCTGATTTTCGTGGGTGATGGTAACGTGCTGGTTAATGAGCATGCGTAGCCCGAGGTCATTGAATGCCGCCAGCCAGCTTTGGTATCCGGAATAATATTCGTGATTTCCTGGTATGGCCAGTACACCGTATTTGGCCGTCAGCGATTGGAGCGGTTTGACGTCGCCAGCCCTGGCCTGTGGTGAGCCATCGACCATGTCACCTGTGATGACCGTCAGATCGGGATTGAGGGCATTGGCTCGG
Organism: Advenella sp.; assembly: GCA_050742695.1. Lineage (GTDB taxonomy): Bacteria > Pseudomonadota > Gammaproteobacteria > Burkholderiales > Burkholderiaceae_B > Advenella. The sequence goes on from JBOIGK010000156.1 coordinate 11,922, forward strand.
TCAACCACGGCGGCCATCCATGGCCGCTGCAGCAGGCGACTGGCGTGCAAATCGGTTAATTGAACAATACGAAAGCCATCAAAGGCTGCGGGCAGGTTGGGCAAGGCAATTTCAATCGTTTTTACTTTCGGGACCTTCACTGCATTCCAGACGCCGACAGCGGCTATCACAAGTGTGATAGCGGTAATGGCGACAAGCAGCCGCGGCGAGGCCAGCAGCACACGGCCGGTGGCGGCCGATATAGGATAGGCCACCATACCCAGCAGGTCTTTTATAAGCATGAAAAAGCCCAGCAGAAGTAGTGTGCAGAAGAGCCAGCCCAGCAGCATCAATACCGCAGCAGGGATTTCCGGCGAGGCCATGGAGCCAAACCAGGTTCGGGTGATCAGATGATGTTCGGCGATGCAAAGGACGGCAAGGGTCAACACGATTTTGGTGGTCAGGTCCAGCGAAAGCGGCCAGATGCCGCGCGCGCTAACGTATAGACCAATGACCGCCATGATGATATGGAGCACGGGGAAATTCCTGTTGAAGTTATTGTGGATTCACGGATGCGGCACTGGCATATGTCAAACCAGATACCGATTTCATTCGTCATGATCAGCCGGTGCCGACAGCGATGGACAACATGAATGGAGATCTTATTATACCCACGCGCAGAGTCTCGCTGGCTTGTGTGCCGGCGGGATCGTCCGTTTGACATTATTCCTGCGGTGCAGACAGAAGCCGCCCCTTGTGTTGATAAGCCAGAAAGTATGTATCTTGTAAGTAGATAATACAGTCAATAATTTGTGTATTGAAAATACAATAAATAGTTTGTATACTACAAATACAATTTAAATGCTGTATTTAACATTTACAGCTTATAATTTGTAAAATCTCAGGAGATATACATGCGTGACTATACTGTCCAAACATCGGCGCAATTGCCCACGCTGCTGCAGGCGTTTCGCAAGGAGGCCGGGCTCACGCAGCGCGAAGCAGCTCTTCGGCTGGGCGTGACGCAGCAGACGTTGTCAGCACTGGAGCGTCACGCCGACACCGTGAGCGCAGACCGATTGTTGCGATTGCTCAGCATTCTGGGCGTGGATCTTGTGTTGCGCAAAAGCGGTGAACCCAACGCCGCGGGCGGCGTAGCTACCTCGGCCTGGTAACGCCATGGGCAGACGCTCTCATGCTCGCACACTCGGGCTGTGGATGAACGCAGATTATGTGGGGACCTGGCATACCCGCCCAGGCGACGGCGAGGTTCTGCAATATGCCGATAGCTGGGTTGCCTCGACGCGCGGTCGGGCGCTCTCCCTGTCTCTTCCTTTTGCACCTGGCAATCCGCCGCATCGCGGCGAGGCCGTGCGGACTTACTTCGAAAATCTGTTACCCGACAGCAAAGAAATTCGCCAACGGGTGGCACGGCGTTACCAGACCGGTTCCACCGATGCGTTCGATTTGCTGATGCAGGTGGGCCGCGATTGCGTGGGTGCCCTGCAACTGCTTCCCGAAGGCATGCAGCCAGAGGCGATAAACGCAGTCCAGGCTACACCTTTGAGCGAGGCCGAGGTCGCCGGCTTGTTGCGCGATACGCTCAATCCCGGCCCTCTGGCTGGAGCCGCCGGTTCCGATGCGCAAGATTTGCGCATCTCCATCGCCGGCGCGCAGGAAAAGACGGCCCTGTTGTACTTCCAGGGACGTTGGTGCCGGCCACAAGGCGCGACACCCACGACCCATATTTTCAAGCTGCCAATGGGTCTGGTCGGGAATATGAAACTGGATCTGAGCGAGTCTGTCGAAAACGAATGGCTTTGTGCCGAGATCCTGCGCGCCTACGGGCTGCCGGTGGCCGAATGCGAACCGCTGCAGTTCGAAGACATGAAGGTATTGTCCGTGACGCGATTCGATCGGGCCTGGATTGCCCATGAAGAGCAAAAGCCATGGCTGGTCCGGCTGCCACAGGAAGATTTTTGCCAGATCACGGCAACCCCACCCCATTTGAAATATGAGGCCGATGGTGGACCTGGCGTGGATCGCATCATGAGACTGCTTGACACCTCTCTTTATTCTGAACGGGATAAACGCACTTTTTTTCAGTCGCAAATACTCTTCTGGATGTTGTGGGCGTCCGATGGTCATGCGAAAAATTTCAGCGTTTTTCTCAGGCCAGGTGGAGGCTATGAGCTCACGCCGCTGTATGACATTCTTTCCGTTCTGCCTTTTCTGGGAGAAGGCAAGGGCAAGCTCTCGCCCTTCAGGGTGAAAATGGCGATGGCCGTGCGCTCAAAGAACGCGCATTACCTGATGCGAACAATCGAGCGACGACACTGGTTGAATGTAGGCGAGCGATATGGCGTGGTAACGCCTGACGGGCGCGGCGCACAAGCGGTGGTCGATGACCTTGTGGCCCGAACCCCCGCGGTTGTGCGTGCCGTGCGGGCAAGGCTGCCCAAGTTATTTTCCGGGTCGCTGGCCGACAGTATTTTGCAGGGCCTGATGGCTTCGGCCGACAAGCTGGCGGGGTAATACTGCGTACC
>JBOIGK010000157.1:0-4199 GCA_050742695.1 Advenella sp.
GCGACCGTGGCCACAGCCGCAATGGCCGAGTATCCGGAAAAAAGCATCACGATTGTGGTGCCATTCTCGGCAGGCGGGCCTTCCGACAAAATTGCACGCGATATCGCCGAAGCGCTCAGGGAACCCATGGGGCAACCCATCGTTATCGAGAACCGCCTTGGCGCAGGCGGCACGATCGGCACCGCTCGCGTTGCCAGGGCGAAAAATGACGGCTATACCTTGCTGGTTCATCACATTGGCCTGGCCACGGCACACGCGCTGTACAAAGACCCTGGCTACCAAATAGAGGACCTTGAATTTCTGGGCCTGATCAATGAGGCGCCGTCGACCCTGATTGGCAAACCAGCGTTAGCTGCCAACGATTTTGCGCAATTGAAAAAGCACATTGCAGAAAAAGACAGCGCCATCAATCTGGCCAACGCAGGCGTTGGTTCGGCCTCGCATCTGTGCAGCCTGATGTTGCAAAGCGCACTGCACAGCAAGATGACTTTCGTTCCCTATAAAGGCACCGCGCCGGCAATGACCGATCTGATGGGTGGGCAAATCGATATCATGTGCGAGCAGGCAACCAACAGCATTCCTCAAATCGAAAGTAAAAAGGTAAAAGTGTATGGTGTGAGCAGCATGAAACGCATGAGCATACCCGCGTTGACATCCGTGCCGACACTGGATGAAGCCGGACTGTCGGGGTTCAATTTCAGCGTCTGGCATGGGCTTTATGCACCCAAGAATACGCCCCGACCTATCATAGACAAGATCAATGCCGCCCTGCGCGTCGCGCTGAAAAACCCTGAACTGATCAAACGCCAGGAAGCATTGGGAATTTCAATTGTGAACGACGACAGACTGTCCCCCGAGGGCCACAGGACATTCTTCGAAAAAGAAGCCGCCCGCTGGGCAAGCGTGATCAAGCAAGCCGGCATTCAGCCGGAATAGCACTATGTCGTCAGGCGAATAAAAATACCGGGCCTGATCTCAACCAGGCCCGAGGCAACCCACCTCATGTACTCGCGCAATCGGCGTAGTAACGGGCTTTCATCCACGGATCTGCCTGCTACACAAGCTGCGCAGCCAGTGCCTCGTCAATCCACGCATCGTCATACTCACCCCGGGCGATCCCGCCAAGCACCTGGGCTTCAGCCTGCATTTTGCGACGGCTGGCGGTGGCAACCGCCTGAGCCTGATCACGCGCAATAAAGACGACCCCATCGCCATCGCCCACGACGATGTCTCCTGGCCGCACAACACAACCTTCAATTGCAACTGCAATAGCGGTTTCGCCCGGTCCATTCTTTAAAGGCCCCTGATGCGTCACAGCTTTCGAATAGCACGGAAAGTCATGCTTGATAAAGGCATCAGCGTCGCGAATCGCGCCATACACCACAAAACCGGCAAGGCCACGCATCTGCGCCACGCTCATCATGATTTCCCCAAGCAATGCACGCTCGGTATGTCCTTCGCCATCTATAACCAGCACCTGCCCAGGCTCGGCCTTGCGCAAAGCATCATGAATATGAAGATTGTCGCCAGATCGCACTTTTACCGTGTAAGCCACGCCCAGCAACGGCGCACACTTGTGGCGAGGGACCAGCGTGTGGGTTCCTGCAATGCGACGCATTGAATCACTGATAATTGATGTGGGAACCCCCTCAAACAACTGTGCCAGCGCATCCATATCTTTTCTCCTGAAATTGAATATTGATTCAGTCCACTTGTGCACCGGATTCTTTCACAACGCCCGTCCATACCGGCGCTTCCTTGGCGATGAAATCGGCAAACGCGCCGGCAGAATTGGCCACATCGGAAGAACCCATTTGTTCGAGCGCTTGTGTCATCTGGGGCGTTTTCAATGCAACATTAACTGCCTTATTGAGCCGATCCACTATGGCAGAGGGCGTGCCGGCCGGCGCAAAAACGCCGTACCAGTTTTCAATGACAAAATCCTTGAAGCCTGACTCAACCATGGTCGGCACATCCGGCAGCACCTTCGTGCGGCCGGCGCTGGTTGTTGCCAATGCCTTGACGGACCCGGCTTTCACATGCGGCAACAATACGGTGGTGGTTTCAAAGGCAATGGGAACATGTCCGGCAATCACATCATTGAGCGCGGGTCCCTGCCCACGGTATGGCACGTGCAGCATATTGACCGACTTCATTTGTTTGAGCATCTCGCCTGCCAGATGCTGCGGACTGCCGCTGCCACCTGAAGCAAAGCTATACTGGTCCGGATTTTTCTGCAACGCCTGGATCAATTCCTGGGCGGTGTTGACCTGCACTTTCTTTGGATTGACATAGAGCACTAACGGAACGGCAGCCACCTCACCCACGGGCGCCAGACTCTTGAGAGGATCCAGATTTAATTTATACAAATTGCGATTGATAACCACGCCGGTATTATTGCCCAGCAGCAGCGTGCACCCGTCGGGCTTGGCGCGACCGACAAACTCCGTACCGATATTGCTGCTGGCGCCGGCCTTGTTGTCAACAATGACGGTCTTGCCCAATTCCTTTTGCATCCCTGGCGCCAGAAGACGCGCCAGAATGTCGGTTGTCCCCCCTGGCGGATACGGTGAAATAATCACGATATTGCTGCACGCCAATTCATTTGCAGCCAGGGCCGGCTCCGATGCGACCAGTCCAAGCCCCGCCATGAATGCAGCGCGAAGTCCCACGATGACCCGATGTCGGGTCTTGTCATTGTCATGCATGTCTATCCTCCGATTATTCAATTTATTGACTGCGCTGCAACTGGTGGTACCCCAGCTTTGCACGTGCCTGCTTCAGTGTCAGGCCGGACTTGACGCTGTCCACGATCGATTGTTCGGTCTCGTGAATCGCCAACGCTTTATCCAGTACTTCCTGAATTCGACTGGCCGGCACCACGACAATACCGTCGCGATCGCCACACACCAGATCCCCCTTGTTAACCCGGACATCACCCAGCGAAACACTCTGGTTGACCGCTTCCACCTGCACCCGGTCCTTGCCTGTGCGCATAAATGTGCCGCGACTGAAGATTGGATAGCCACATTCCACTGCCTCTTCTACATCCCGGCAGACACCGTGAATCACGGTACCGGCAATGCCGCGCGACCGGGCGATCTGACTAAGGATGCCGCCCCACACCGTGCAATCTGTGCGCCCGCCGTTGTCCAGCACAATGACCTGTCCTGGTAGTACATCATCGATAAAATCGCCGACGGTACCCGGATCCTGCTGGTCTACTGGCGCGAAACGCAAGGTATAGGCGGGACCAAAAAAACGAAATGTCCCTGTTACGCCACTTAGCCCATGGGCGCTGCCGGGCAGCCCGAAAAAGTCCAGCGCATCCGAAATTTCGGCATTGGCCAGCACTCGATATTTAGCGTCCTGCCAGATTTCCTGCATAGCATTCCCTTTATTGTCCAGATTAAGTTGTCGGAAAATATAACATATATTGTCTGTTATTTATATAGATATTGTCTGACAATTTAATAAATTTGATTGATTCAGCGATGGGTTATACTTTCGCGTTGACGCATAAGCCCAAGCAACCACGACCTATTTATGACATCGAAACGTTCTGCAATCGCCAAATCAATAAAACAGGAAATCATGCAAGGGCGGTGGTCACCGGGGACCCGCCTCACCGAACGGGCATTGTGTGATTTCACCGGCGCAAGTCGGTCATCTGTCCGGGAAGCCCTGCAATTGCTGAGCCAGGAAGGCTATATTGATATCCGGCCCAATCAGGGCGTACGCGTGACCACGCTGGACGCCAGGGAGGCCGCAGATATTTATCAGGTGCGATCGGTGCTGGAAGGACTGGCAGCCCGCAATTTCATCAATATGGCAACCGCAGCCCAGCGCGCGGCGCTGCAAGAGGCACTAACGCAATTGGAAAGCGCCATCGAACAGGAAGATGTGGCAAGCCAGCTCAAATCCATTGAAGACTTTTACGACGCCTTACTGGACGGTTGCTATAACAGCGTCCTGAAGAGCAGCCTGGAAGAACTACATGGAAAAATATCACGACTGCGGGCAACCTCGATCCTGAGCCCGGGCCGCATCCGCAATACGCTGAAGGAAATGCGTCGCATCGGCATCGCCATTGAGCAAAATAATGAGGCCGAAGCCTGGCAGGCCTGCGTTGACCATATGCAGCATACATCGGCGGTTGCCATTCGCATGATTGACCATCTGAAAGAGCAGCAGTAATC
>JBOIGK010000158.1:0-3453 GCA_050742695.1 Advenella sp.
GGCATGCTGACCCACTGGACGCGGTCCACATTGACAACTTTGCCACCAGCGGTCCAACTGACCGGCTCCTTGCGTGGTACGTACGCTTCGTTTCGTTCGTACACCACTTTAAGACCAGGCTGAAACGCTGAGCTGACAAATTTGAACGGCCCTGAGCCGATGTACTCCTTGATGGGCTGCGTAGCGGGTGTTTCGGCAATGCGCCTGGGCATCATGAACGCCGGGCGCGAACTGAGCTTTGCCAGCCCTTGCAGAAGCAGGTCTGTCGGTTCTTTCAGGACGATCTGAAACGACTTTTCATCGAGCACTTTCATTTCGGTAATCATGGGCGTGAGCACCATGCCGATAGAATCTTTTTGGGCCCATCGTTTGATCGACGTGACGCAATCGTCTGCGACGACAGACGCACCATCGTGCCATTTAAGGCCATCTCGTAATGTGAACGTGTATACCTTTTCATCTGCTGACACTTTCCAATCGGCCATTTGCGGCTGGACCTCAAAATTGGCGTTCAGACCAACCAGCGTGTCGTAAATCATGTAGCCATGATCGCGTGTAATGTAGGCTGTGGTCAAAACCGGGTCAGTGACGCGCAGGCCTGACTGCATCACAGTTGTCACGGTTTGCGCAGTAGCGGCTGAAGCCAGCAAAAATGAAGATGCGGAGCACGTTGCCATAAGAGCCAGCGCGGGCGCGGTGAAAACGGTGCTGAGTTTGAATGACATGATGGATCTCCTCGCGATAGTTCATCGCGAATCAGGTAGCAGTCAGGTCGACCACGGCTGTTGGGTGGCGCCTGGATTGCTGGTCAAATTAATCGGCTTTTTTGATATTCCAGAAAACGGTGATGGGCGAATGGGGAACGTCGCTCAACGTTGTGCCGTAGGCTGCGCAGACCACAAATTTACCCAGCGGTCCCACCACGCCTTCGTCTATCACAAATTTTTGAATCTGCTCGGTGATGCGCTTGCTTTCTGCGGTATCCGTGGTAAGGGCCAATTTGCTACGCAGTATTTCAATCCCGGGTACATCCGGCCATCCGGCCCAGGCCTTGCAGCCGTTGGCGGCGACGGTGCCATTACTGAATGGATAGCCACTGGTTGCCACATTCTCAGTGGGCGCTGCGCTTTAAGCTTCACTATCATGGTAATTTTCCTCACCCGAGTAAATGCAAATGAAATAATCAGATCATGCTTCATACAAACCGATTAACCGTTTTGCCATCAGAGCGGCTAATCAGCAATCAATCTGGCAATATTTTGACGTCTATGCCCATTTCTCCCGGTGACCGATTCTGCGCTCCATAGTGCTTTCAAGATGGCCTGTTCCACGGCTTCTGCACATGCTTGAAATAATGGATCGAGCAGCGCGTCATGCAGCAATTGCAAAACCTGCATGTCCGGGCCAGGTAAATGGGGAACTGTGTAGGCGGTTGAAAAGGCGAGTGCAATATCGCCGCTGCCATGGCCGAATATTGAACCAGTCCGGCACAGGCCGGCCGCAGCGCGGGAAGACACGCGGCGCAGCTGGCGTGCATCCAGGGGCGCATCTGTTGCGACGAGAATGATGATGGAACCTTTTTCAGGCGAGTCGTCGTGAGCGTCCTGCAAAGCCTGTAGCCGGGGGCCCATCGCTTGTCCTGCAATTGTGAGCAGCGGCAATTTGCCGAAATTGGCAAGTACCAATGCGCCTACCGTGTAATTGCCCACACCGACGACCGGTGCAATACGCGATGCAGAACCAATCCCACCCTTGAGCTGGAAACAGGACATGCCTCGTCCGGCGCCAACAGAGCCCAATTCAAAATCGGGCTGCGCGCCGGCATGTGCAGCCAAATAATCAGCCTGTGTCAGGTCCATTGCCTGGATATCGTTCAAATAGCCATCATTACATTCAAATACCAAGGGATTGACGGTAGGCAGCGTTCGGCCGATTTCCGGATTTGCACGCACTGCCTGACGGATCTGGGCCTGGGCCATCGTGGCGACCGCAAATGTATTAGTGAGGGCGATGGGGGTTTCCAGCACGCCCAATTCTTCGATTTGCAACAAGCCAATGCTCTTGGCAAAACCATTGAGTACCGTGACCGCTGCTGGAACCTTATGCAGAAAAATATTGTCGGGATGTGGTTGAACCACAGTCACCCCGGTTTGTATCGCGCCGTCTGATTTGGTGACATGGCCGACGGTGATGCCGCCTACGTCTGAAATAAGGTCCCTGACTCCTGATTGCAAGGTGCCAATACGCGGGGCAAGATTGGTCATGTCGTTTTTACGTTGTCAGTGATGGGCATTGAGGCGCCGGGCTATTGCAAGGTTGATCATTCGGGATCTTTTTCATACGCCAGCCATGGCAACACCGACATGGCCAGCCCGGTTGCTGATTCGAGCGTATCTTTTGCCTTATATGCGGTGGCGGCACATAAGGCTTCTATCAAGCCAAGGGCGGCGGTTTCAGACGCTGCGCTAAAACGGCGCTCGCTATGGGCATAGAGTGCAACGGATGCTTCCGAGGCCAGGGGCGCAGTGGGCTTGTCGGTCAAAACGATCAACGACGATCCCGCTTTAATGGCAGCCCGACCCAATGCGATGCTGTCGGCCAGATACCTTGGAAAAGAAATGACAATAATCAGGTCTTTTTGGGTTAATCGAGACATGCGGCGTGCGGCATGGGAGGCGCCGCCGGCGCCAGACAAACTCTCGACGTAGTCACATGAGAAACACAGGCCGCGATGCAGCAAACCAGCCAGAAAGCCGCTGCCGCCAAAACCCACGGTAAAAATTCTATCGGCAGACAGAATCAAATCGACTGCCTGTTCACATGCCTGCTGGTTCAGTGTGCGACACGTGTGTTGAAAATTATGAATATCTTCTTGCAGCGACGCTGAGAATACATCTGCTGCACTGCTTGGATGCGATAGTTCGGTTCGCAATTTTTCAATCGGGTCCAACGTAGTCTGAAATCCACGAGCCAATTCGGCACGAAATTGAAGATAGCCAGGCAAGCCCAGGTGGCGAACCAGCCGATTGGCTGTAGCTGTGGATACGCCAACGGCAGCTGCAAACTGGTCAATGGTCATCATGGCCACTTCAAACTGATGAGCCAGTAAATAATCTGCCATGCGTTTTTGTGTACGGCTCATCGTCGAGGAGGTGGACTCCACCCGTTCGGCAATTGTCGGCGAAGCTGTGCTCATATAGGAAAGATCCTGTTTAAGTAGTCCAGCGTAAGAGAGCATAAGTAAATTATTTTCATAAAGTATATATTAAGAAAATAATTTACTTAACGCTGGTAAACCCTAGAATGAGGACCGTTAGCCCGGATCAATACATTGCTCACGAGTTCCTTTGATCAAAGGCTGTAAAGCAAAAGCCAGCGTGCGGGTTCAACGTTTTGGTATAGCGTGTTGACCGAAGCAACAACCGGTGCTGGGTATTCCAACTTGTATACAAG
>JBOIGK010000159.1:0-2103 GCA_050742695.1 Advenella sp.
GCGCTGGGGTGCTTTTCTATAGTCAATGGCCAGGGTGTTTGGCCTGACTTATCGTTTACCCTAGCCATCATGAAAGATCCTGTGAGTCAAACCCATGGCCCTTGATGAATCCATTACCCTGAAAAAACTGGAAGTCTTTCTGGCTTTCATGGAGCGCAATAATCTTGCCCGTGTTGCAGAGGATCTAGGGCAGAGCGTTGTCAGCGTACACCGCGCCCTGCATTCGCTGGAGCAGGCCATCGGCTGCCCATTGTTCAAGCTGGAAGGAAGAAACCTGGTCCCGCAAGATACAGCGCGACGATTGGCCGAATCTGCCCGTCGAGTCGTGGCCGAGTGCGAAGATGGCATCCACGCAGTGCGAGATATGGCCGGAATCAATGCGTCCCGGCTCAGGCTGGGCGCCATCTATTCACTCACGTTGCATTGCATTCCGCATTTGATTGTCGGCACCAAGTTGCGCAAGGACGGACTCAATATAGAGCTGACGCTGGGCTCTAATGACGAATTGCTGCAAAAGCTGCAAGACGGTCGGCTCGATGCGATTGTTATAGGAGTGCATGACGGTATCGACAGCAAGCGCCTGATTACGGTGCCATTATTTTCAGACGAAATGTTTTTGGCCGTACCGCTGGATTCGCCCTATGCGAGTCGCACCACGGTTGATTTGCAGGAGCTGGCCAGCGAGAATTTTGTGACCCTGGCCGACGGCTTCATAACATCATTCAGTTTTAACCGGATGATGGAAACTGCTGGCATTTCTCCTGTGATAGGGATGCATGTGGGCGATATTTTTTCGCTGATCAACCTGGTGAGCAACGGCATGGGAATCAGTTTGCTGCCCGGGCGAATTGCATCCTTTACGCCGCGTATCAGGTTGATACCCCTGAGTCCTGATCATACTTATTCCCAACACATCGCATTGCTGTTTCTGGATAGCCGGGAACAGGACCGCAATTTGCTAGCCCTGGCCGCAGAAGGTCGCACCTACAGTCGCCGCCTGTTGCAAGGTGCAGATTTCCCAATGTTGGGAGAGGTCGAATGAATTGGTTGGCCTGTATTGATGGTGATATCAGATCAAGCGGCGAGAGGGCGGACGTGTATTTCAGCGGCAGGGCACCCGTTGTGCTTGATCAATAAGAGACCAGGCGCTCTATGCTTTCACCTTCTCCGAAGAGCATCATGCTGCGCTGACCTTTTTCCTGTGCAGGCCAGCCAGGTTCTCCCGTCTTGGCAAAGCTCACCCAGGCTTGGTGCATGCTTGAGACCAGTGCGTTTGAAACAGGTTTATCAACGTCGATAAAAAGACGTGCTGTGTCGTTATGCAGGTTGTTAAACATAAATGGAAGTTCAACGCCGTGGGCAGCACCAAGCTGACCTGCGTATAAGTTCGATTGCCAACAAAATTCGTAGGAGTAGGCTTTTGAGCCACGATCTGCCGCATGCTCGGCAATGCGCTGGGCTGGTTCGCGGTAATAGTAATCAGATTGAATAGCGCAAAGGATCTCGCCGTTGCTTTGTTTATTGGCAGCAAGTTGTTGTCGATAACGCTCCGCGGTGTTCGGCGGCAGCTTTGCATCTGTGATGAAGCTGTTTACATCCTCTGCGGAAATTTTCGAAATACTACCGCCAGGAACCAGATACAGACGGGCTTCTTCCCTGGTTGCTCCGGCCAGTATCGCTTTTGGCATGGTGTTGTTCTGCTTGATCGCCTGTAATGGTGAGCTGGCAACAATTTGGCCATCGATTACCGGGCGCAGGGCGAAGCGGTGATGTGCACCCAGGCCGTATCGTTGCCGCAGTTTGCCATCCAGCGACAGTTTGGCCAGCGCCGTTGCTGCCTTTTCCGGACTGATGGATGCCAGTCCTTCAAGCGTGGCGGGGCAGTTGGCCAAGTCGGCGATCGCATATGCCGCCGTTTGCGCTTCTGCCATCGTCTGCACCAGCGTACTGGGGCTTTGCAAAATGGCCTGATGAAATAATCCGTTGGCTTGTGGCATGCCCATCAGGCACGCGATTGCGCCGGACCCGGCCGATTGCCCGACAACGGTTATCCGGGCCGGGTCCCCGCCGAAGTTGCCTATATGCTGCTGCACCCAATTGAGC
>JBOIGK010000160.1:0-6506 GCA_050742695.1 Advenella sp.
GACCGCCATCAGGGAAACAAGGAAGCAGCAAGAAAATATCTCGAATGGGAAACCAATCTCATATCGCAGATCGACGATCTGGAGCGCCAGACGTTCTCATTTGATTAAAACATCCCCGGAGCGAACAATGAAGAGACAACACCGCAGCACCCTGACAAACCCCACTTCCGGCAGCAAGAGTGCATGGCTGCTGATTGCCTTGCTAGCCTCAACATGGAGCACCGGCGCCTTCGCAAACCGCCTTGCCGATATCAAAAGCCGTGGCACCTTGATTTGCGGGACTCAAAATGCCAGTTCTCCCTACGGCTATCAGGACCCGAAGCAACGTAAGTATGTCGGGTACGACGTGGATATCTGCCAGGCGCTTGCCAGCGAGCTTGGCGTCAAACCGCAGCATAAGCCATTGTCCACCGAGGCTCGTATCCCCGAAGTAAAGATGGGACGTGTGGATATCGTGGCCGGATCAGTGGCCTGGCTGCCAAAACGAGCCGAAGAAGTCGATTTCAGCTTGCAGTATCTACAGGGAAATATCAAGGTACTGGTCAAAAAAGAATCCGGCATCGAAACGCTGGCTGACCTGGCAGGAAAAAAAGTCTGTGCTTCATCGGGATCCAGCTCGGCTGCCATCGCGCAAAAAACCTTGCCCAAGGCAGACGTTCTGACTTACCAAAACATCTCCCAATGTTATCTGGGCTTGCAGAATGACAAAGTACAAGCCATGAGTGCCGGAGAACTGGTGTTGCTCCGCTTTGCAAATGACTCCCAGAAAACCGATACCCCAGCCATGCTGCTGGATGAGCCCACGGCCACAGAGCACATCGGCGTTATCATGAATAAGGGAGAGCCCGAACTTAAAGCCGCTGTGGACAAGGCCCTGACAACCATGGAAAAGTCTGGCGAGCTGGACAAAATATTCACTAAATGGCTCGGTAACGACTCCATCTACAAGCTGACACGCACGTTCAAAGTGGTGCCCGTTGCCCAACTGGATAGCAGTGCGAAGCAATAGCATCAGCCTGATGATATTCGCACGACCGGTGCGTGGCGGTGTCCACGCAGGCAATATACCCACCAGGAGGATCCGGGAACGACCATTCCCTGGCTTACCATGAATTTTTCGCTTTCCTTGCTCTCCGATCCTGAAACCGTGCATTTACTGTTAACGGGGCTGTCAGTGACGTTGCGCCTTTTTTTCGGGGCGCTTGTCTGCGGCTTTGGTGTCGCCTTGCTGCTGACTGCAGCCAATCTTATCCCATTGCGCTTCGTGCGGGCTCTCATCAGTCTGTATGTGGAGTACCACAGGAATGTTCCTACTGTGGTGCAAATCATGGTGTGGTATTTCGGCATGCCCGAAGTTTTACCCAAAGCCCTGAAAATATGGATCAACCAGGGAAATTCCGAATTTTCCTTTGCACTGGTTGCTTTGTCCCTGAATGTAAGTGCCTATTATTACGAGGACATCCGGTCGGGAATCAAAGCCATCGCCGGTACGCAACTTGAGGCAGCCCGGGCGGTTGGTTTGAGTTCGGTACAGGCGCTGCAGTGCGTCGTGCTGCCACAGGCAGTTCGTATCGCGGTACCTCCCATCATCAACCGCTCCCTGATTCTGTTCAAGGACACAAGCCTGGCCATGGTCATAGGCGTGACCGAACTCACCTATCAAGTCAAACGCATTGAAAACATAACCTTCCAGACTTTCCAGATCTTCCTGATTTCGACAGTCCTTTACCTGGCCATTTCCTTGCTGATTGCCTTGCTCGGTGCGCAGATCGCCCGCCGCTATCCTGCAAATTTCAGAAGATAGGAGCACGTTTATATGTATGACTTTATCAATACCTACGGCATGATGTTCCTTGTGGGGTCCTGGCCGGGCGGCCCCATTGGCGGCTTTGCCGGAACGCTCATTCTGGCAGCGCTCAGTCTGGCTGCCGCATTTCCGATCGCGCTGCTGATCGGCACCGGCAGGACCTGCGAAATAAAATTTATTCGTGCTCTATCCACGATATGGGTCTATGTGTTTCGTTCCATTCCTCTTATCATGATCATCTTCTGGGCCTATTTTCTGCTGCCCACCATCATGGAGACGGAGATCCCGCCGTTCTGGACTGCCGTATCGGCCATTGTCATCTATGAATCGGCATTCCTGGCCGAAATCATCCGCGGCGGACTGCAGGCGCTTCCTGCCGGCCAGGTAGAGGCCGCGCGAGCCATGGGGCTTGGGTATTTTCAGACCCTGTTTACCATCCAGATTCCACAGGCCCTGACCAATATGATTCCATCTCTTTTGAATCAATTTGTCTCAACGATCAAAGCCACCTCTATCGTTTACATTATCGGCGTCAATGAAGCCGCTTTCTCGGCGCAACAAATCAACAGTATTGAATTGACCGGGACGCTGCGTACCTATCTTGTGCTGGCGCTGTTTTATTTTCTCATATGCGCGCTGCTTTCCAGATTGGCAAAAGTCCTGGAAGCCCATCTGAATGACAAACGCCTGGGCACGGCCACCTGACCCATACTTACGGAGACAATTATGATCAAGTTCGAAAACGTCAACAAATGGTATAAAAATTATCATGCCTTGCGCGATATCAACGGGCAAATCAACGCCGGTGAAGTGGTGGTCGTTTGCGGACCATCCGGGTCCGGCAAATCGACCATGATCCGCACGATCAACAAGCTTGAAGACATAGCAAGCGGTTCGATCAGCATCGAGGGCCAGTGCATCAACGACAAAAACGTCAATATTAATCAGTTGCGTGCCAAGATCGGTTTTGTCTTTCAACATTTCAACCTTTTCCCGCATCTATCGGTCAAGGACAACGTGGCCTTATCCCCGATCAAAGTCGCAGGTCAATCCAGACAGCAGGCCTATGAGATTGCCGAAGCATTGCTGGACAAAGTAGGTCTTTATGCCAAGAAAGATGAAATGCCGGCCAATCTCTCGGGCGGGCAACAACAGCGAGTGGCCATTGCCCGGGCGCTTGCACAACAGCCGCCTGTTATTTTGTTTGACGAACCTACCAGCGCACTGGACCCCGAAATGGTGGGCGAAGTATTGAGCGTGATGAAAAAACTGGCTGCCGACGGCATGACAATGGTCTGTGTAACCCATGAGATGAATTTTGCCCGGGAGGTGGCCGATCGCATCTGGTTTATGGATCAGGGCCAGCTTCTGGAAGATGCAACGTCAGACACCTTTTTCTCCCAGGCGACCCACGAGCGTGCACGCAAGTTCATGGCCGATATTTTGCATTGATCGGTTTTTGACAGGCGCACGCATGCCTGGTGCATATGCCAGTTTGGTTCTACCCGTGCAAGCCGCGCAAAAAACCTGAATTAGTACATCTCGTCTCAAGTTATTTGCGCGCTCGTCAAGCCGACGGGTTATTCCACCATTTCCGTATTCTCGCCCGCCAACAACTTCTTGTAATGGATTGATGGCAGTTCGCCAAGCGGCTGCCGGTATTGGCTCCACAAACGTCGGTCTTCTTCCGTGTGGAAAACCTGTTTCTCCGGCATGGGTGGCCACTGCTTTACCTGTAGCCATAACCGCAACAGATGACGTCTGTCATGCAGCTCCTTTGCATCCTGATAGTCGGTTCGGCCATGCACCATCATGCGATTATTCAGAAACTGGATATCACCTTCCTTGAAGCCCATATCCAGATACAATTCCGGCGATGCCGCTACTTTGCGAACACGATATAATGCTTCTGACTCTTTTTCAGAGTAATCACATTTGCCGCTTTTTTCCGCCAGACGCGCGTAGCCGGTTGGCAAATAGCATGTGACTTGCCCATTTTCTTCATAAAAAAACGGAACGCGATGTTCGCTGAAAGTGCGGGTTGCACGCCGACCGTCCTCGTCCGTTCGCTTCAGATACAGCCCCTCTTCCAGTATTTCCAGCAAATCGGGATAGTTCTCCAGCATCTCGTTGTACACGGCAAGCGCACTGGAGATCCGACTCTCGCCACCCGAAATCGCCGACTTCAGACACATCAGGCCAATGATATCGCAGGAATCGGTGTGCATCAGTTGGCCACCGCCCTTACGATAGCCACGCGACTTCGGTTCATAGTCGCTTACATCCATGACATGACCGAGAATATCTCCCAGATACGACTGGGTCATTGGCGTACCGATATATGAGCCCAGTCCGAAATAAATACGCGTCATCTGATCATCGGTATATTTCTCCCGAGGCAGACCGCGCAACATCAAAAACCCCCTGCCCTCATTCAAGCGCTGAGGAATGCCGCGCATCAGAGCCCCCACTTTATCCAGTGGAAAGTTCTTTGGTGTGATATCGGGAAAATCCACGTTTCCGTGTGATAACAGATGTGACAGAGCCTGCTCGATTTCAGCAAGTTCGGTCGCGCTAAAAACATGCAAGCCTTCCTTCATCCAATCAATTTCTGGTCCTTTCCAGGCGCCTGCCGATTCTATTTTTCTACCTATTCTAGCCATTATTTTCTCCAAGTCAGTGTTGTTCAAAAGCTGTTGCCTGTGCAATCAGGCTGGTACATCCGCTTTGCGACCAGCCTGGCGCTCCGGTTCCAAAATTGCCCCGGCCTGCAAGAAGGCGTCAAAACGTGCATGACCCAGGAGCGGAATCAGGCATTCACGGTTGTGTTCGCCTTTGTAGGGTGCGCGACGCCGGAACTGGCCAGGTGTTCCGGTCAGCCGCGGTACGATGTTGTGCATTGGAATGGTGCCCAGGTCATCGTCGTCCAGCTCAACGATGGCCTCGCGTTCATTTACATATTTATCGGTCAACAGCCCGGCAGCGTCCTGCACCGGGCCAATGGTGACCTCGGCCTGGGTAAAAATTTCCAAATTCTGTTCGAGCGTGCGCGCGCCAATGTATTCCCCGACGATGGTGTTTACCTCATGCACGTGCTCCAGCCTAGCTGCTGTCGTGCTATAGCGCGAATCAGAATTCATATCATCGCGCCCGATTGTGCAGAACAACCGACGCGCCATTGTTGCCGTTGAGGTTGATACGCAAACCCACTGTCCGTCAGACGTTCGGTAAACATTGCGCGGCGCTGTAGTGCTGGATCGACTGCCCGTGCGGGTTTTCACTTTGCCGGTAATGCGGTACGCGGCTGCCTGCGGCCCTAGAATGGACAGCATCGGTTCAAATAAGGAGAGATCTATTACCTGACCTTGGCCGCCATTGACACGCACTTCCCAAAGCGCCATCATGGTCGCGCCCACGCCATAGAGTCCGGCCGCCATATCCCCCAGGAAAATCGGTGGGAGCACGGGTTCGCGATCTTCGAAGCCATTCATGGCGGCAAAGCCAGAGTAACCTTCTACCAGCGTCCCAAATCCGGGGCGCTTGCGAAATGGCCCGGTCTGGCCCCAACCGGACACACGCACAATCACCAAGCCGGGATTGATCGTATGCAGTACCTCTGGCCCCAGCCCCATCTCTTCCAGCACGCCCGGACGAAAGCTCTCGATCATCGCATCGGCAGACCGTACCAGCTCAGTCACAATTTCAATTGCCATAGCATGCCGAAAATCGATACAAACGCTGCGCTTGTTGCGCGCATACACCTTCCAGAATGACTCTACTGCACCGCTTTGAAAGCCGCGCAACGTATCCCCATTGCGCGGCTCTATCTTGATGACATCAGCGCCGAAATCTGCCAGTTGCAAAGTCAGCATGTTGCCAGCTACAAGCCGCGACAGATCAACAATTTTTAATCCCTGCAGCGGCCCCTGCGCTTGCGGTATCAGCGGCTTTTTTGGATACTTTTGTTGCTTATTGCTTGTGTGATTCATAGACTTTTTTCGGTAGTTCATGAAAGCAGAGGTTGTTTCCATTTTCATGAGATTTACAATACGACTCTTTCGCTTACCCTTTCAAGCCGGTGTCCGTATCGGACCCCAGGAGTCAACCATGGCAAAATCAAAGGAAGAACCCGGTGTTGCTTCCGTCAATCGTGCACTATCGATACTGCTTGCCTTCGAAGACAGCGTCGATGGCATGACGCTGACTGACCTGATGAACTCTACCGGGCTTTACCACAGCACTATCCTGCGCATCTGCGAGTCCCTGGAGCACTTCGGCTTTCTGAAGCGTCTGGAAAATGGCCGCTACATGCTCGGCCCCAAACCGTTCTATCTGGGCATGATGTACCAGGAGTCATTCAGGCTTTGGGACTACGCAGCCCCGGTATTGCGCGACCTGGTCCGGCAAACACATGAAACTGCAGCCATCTACATCCGTGAAAACAATGAACGTATTTGCCTGCACCGCATGTCTCAGCCACGATCTGTCCTGATGCACGTTCGCGAAGGCGAGCGCGTCGAACTGGACAAGGGTGCTGCCGGCAAAATCCTTCTGGCCTTCAGTGGGGAAAAAGGCAAGGTTTTTGATCGCATACGCAATGATGGCTATACCATTTCCCTCTCGGAGCGCGAGTCTGAAAGTGCAGCCATTGCGTGCCCGGTATTTGGCGTTGGACAAAAACTCGTCTGCTCCATTTCAC
>JBOIGK010000161.1:0-3227 GCA_050742695.1 Advenella sp.
CAACCTTTGACTTCTCCGGAGAAATTCATGAGCACTTTTATGTACGGTGCCAATGTCCACGCCAATGGGATCCGCCAGCATTACCTGCGATTTGGTGGGCAGCAGGGCGAGCGCAAGACACGCCCAAGCATTGTAATCATACCGGGCATTACCAGCCCCGCCGTGACCTGGGCTTTTGTGGGCGAGCGCCTGGGCTTGCATTACGACACCTATATCGTGGATGTGCGTGGCCGGGGATTGAGCGAGGCCGACGCAACGCTTGACTATAGTTTGGATGCACAGTCCAGCGATGTGATCGAATTTGCCCGGGCCCTGGACCTGAAAGATTACATCATTGTGGGCCATTCCATGGGGGCGCGCATCGGCGCCAGAGCGGCGGCCACCCAGCCCGCTGGCCTGAGCAGATTGGTCATGGTGGATCCGCCTGTATCGGGGCCGGGCCGCCGGGCGTATCCGTCCAAATTGCCGTGGTATGTGGATTCCATGGCGCTTGCGCGCAAGGGATGCAGTGCGCAGGACATGAAAGCGTTTTGCCCCACGTGGACCGAGGAACAGTTGCGACTGCGCGCCCAGTGGCTTCACACTTGTGATGAGCGTGCCGTAGTGGAAAGTTTCGACGGCTTCCATACCGATGACGTTTTTGCGGATTTCCCGAAGATTCGCATGCCGGTGCTGTTGGTGACCGCTGCGCGGGGAGACGTGGTGTTGCCTGAGGACGTAAAAGAAATGGAAGGGCTGATCGGCGAACTGGCGCATGTACGGGTAGATAATGCCGGCCATATGATTCCCTGGGATAACGAAGAGGGATTTTACAAGGCTTTCGGGCAATTTCTGGGGCAGCATCTGACACGCGTCTCGCAGGCTTGCTAGCTTTATGTAGCAGGAAAAGCGACGGCTGTGCTCGCGCTGCTTTCCCGATATTTTGTCGTTGCAACTATACCTTTAAAGGAGATGTCCATGGCCGTTAGCGACTATCAACTCATCGCCGCATGGCAGCATGTGCTGACCTTGTCCCGGCTGGAAAAGGGGCAGATTGTTACCATACTGACCAGCGCCAATACGCACCCCCAGACCCTGTCATGTGCACTGATTGCTGTGCAATCGTTGGGCGCCGTTGTCAACCGGCTGGATCTGCCACCTGTAAATGCAGATAAGTCCCTGAGTCGCGATCCGCTGGCCTATCTTGGAACAACAGCGCTGACGGGTAATCCTGCCGCTATCGCCGCGCTCAAGGCGAGCGATCTGGTGCTCGATCTGATGACCTTGCTGTTTTCGCCGGAACAGATTGATATTCTGGAGAGCGGCACCAAGATCTTGTTGGCGGTAGAGCCGCCGGAAATTCTGGTTCGCTGCCTGCCCACGGCAGAGGATCGCGAACGTGTGCAGGCCGCTTCTGCGTTAATTACAAATGCAAAGCAAATGACGGTCGTCTCGGATGCGGGAACCGATCTGCGGTGTCCATTGGGTGAATTTGCCGCCATCAGCGAATATGGGTTTGTCGATGAACCCGGGCGCTGGGACCATTGGCCCAGCGGCTTTTCACTGACCTGGCCCAACGAAGGTGGTGCCAATGGCACGATCGTAATTGATACAGGAGACATTCTGCTGCCGCAAAAATCCTATGTGTCCGCGCCGATTGTGCTCACGGTCAAAAATGGCTATGCCGTAAAAATTGACGGAGGGATCGAGGCTGAGCGACTTGCTGAGTATATGGAAACGTTCAATGATCCTGAGGGATATGCCATCTCGCATATCGGCTGGGGTTTGCAGAAGCGAGCCTATTGGTCGGTGCTTGAGCTGTATGACAAGGAACAGACCATCGGCATGGACGCCCGCGCGTTTGCAGGCAATTTTCTGTTTTCGCTGGGTCCCAATAATGAAGCGGGTGGTTCGCGTACAACCGCATGCCACATCGATATTCCCTTGCGCAATTGCACAGTCTGCCTGGACGGGGAGGCCGTCGTGATAAAAGGCAAATTGCAGGAAAATAAACATGGCAAGTAATAACGATTCGGCGGTCTATGCTGCCCAGGGTTTTGGGGCACAGATGCAATTGAAAGCGCCCTTTGGGCTGTTGATCGTGGATCTGGTCAATGGTTTTGCCGATCCGGCAGTGTTTGGTGGCGGCAACATCCGTGAGGCGATCGACAATACGGTGCCATTGCTGGCTGCGGCACGTCAGGCCGGTTGGCCAATAGCCCATACGCGCATTGTCTATGCAGATGATGGTTCCGATCACAATGTATTTAGCGCCAAGATTCCCTCCATGCTGACCTTGACAGAGCAGGCTCCCGCCAGCCAGATCGTTGCCGAATTGGCGCCCCGGCAGGGTGAACTGGTGGTTCGCAAGAACGTGGCATCCGCCTTTTTTGGTACATCCCTGGCCGCGTGGCTGACGCATCGGGGTGTGCATACGCTGCTGGTCGCAGGCGCCGTCACCAGCGGATGCATCCGGGCCAGTGTTGTCGACGCCAGCCAGTTGGGTTTTGTTCCCTTGGTTATCGAAGACTGTGTCGGCGATCGCGCGCAGGGCCCTCACCAGGCCAATTTGTTCGATATGCAGCAAAAGTATGCAACGGTCATGAAAAGAGATGACGCACTGGCTGCGTTGGGTATTGAAGTGTCTTGACGGTTTCAGGCCGGTTTACAGACGGTTGTTTCTGAATATCTAAAAGTTTAAAAGAGCACGACATAATCGTGCTCTTTCAATTAATCGGCGTTTGAAACTGAAGACTCAGATCGGGTAGACCAGACTGTTTGCCAGGATTTCGGTATCGAAGATGGCATGCCGTTCTTTGAGCTTGAGCTGTCCGTCCACCCGCACATGAGTATCATGATACGTGCCGGCCAGATGTACGGTAGACGGGCCTTCGATCAGCGTCTGCATCAACAGAAAATTGGCCTGGGACTCAATTTCACCGGCTGCTGTTTCTTCCAGGATACGCAGGTTGGAAACAAGATGCAGGGTGAAGCGCGGGGCATACATTTGCGTGCGCGAGGTCGCTACGGCGCGGTCATGCATCATGTCACGGCCTTCCGCGTAGATCAGACCCACGGGCATGCCCAGTTCTGCGTTCTCGCGCGACGTAGCGCGATAAAGTCCGTCTTCGGTAAAAAATTCTGGCCACAGTTCAACCTGGTTCTGATCCAGTACAGCACAATACTCCGCGTGGAAATTCTCCAGCTCAGCGCGCAATGCCGACGCGTTTTGAATTGAAATATTCTGG
>JBOIGK010000162.1:0-3065 GCA_050742695.1 Advenella sp.
TGCCATCCGCATTCGCGGTGCCCGTACGCATAATTTAAAAAATGTGTCGCTCGACCTCCCCCGTCATAAACTGGTCGTTTTGACCGGGTTATCCGGTTCAGGCAAGTCTTCGCTTGCCGTTGACACATTGTACGCAGAAGGGCAGCGCCGCTATGTGGAAAGCCTGTCGGCCTATGCCCGGCAGTTCCTGCAACTGATGGACAAGCCCGACGTGGACCTGATCGAAGGCCTGTCGCCGGCGATCTCCATTGAACAGAAGGCGGCGGGCCATAACCCCCGCTCCACTGTAGGCACCATTACCGAGATTCACGATTATTTGCGGCTGCTGTACGCCCGCGTGGGCACGCCCTACTGTCCCGTACATGGCGAACCCCTGCAGGCGCAGTCGGTTGCGCATATGGTGGACCACATTCTGGCCATGACTGCCGATACGCGCATTGCCATCCTGGCCCCCATCGCCCGGGAACGCAAGGGCAGCTATGAAGACGATTTTGCCCAGTTGCAGGCGCAGGGCTTTGTACGGGTGCGCATCAACGGCCAGATGACCGAATTGGAGCCGCCACCCGTTCTGAACAAAAATGAAAAGCACTCGATCGATGTGGTCATTGACCGCCTGCGAGTGCGTGAAGAAAGCAAGCAGCGCCTGGCCGAAAGCATAGAAACCGCACTCAAGCTGGCAGATGGTCGCGTGCTGGTGCTGGATATGGACAATGAACGCGAACAACCGTTTTCCATTCGCTATGCCTGTCCGATCTGCAACCATGCCCTGGCAGAGCTGGAACCACGCCTGTTCAGCTTTAACAACCCGGTGGGCGCCTGTCCGACATGCGACGGCCTGGGGCATACCTGGTTCTTTGATCCGAAACGGGTCGTGGCCTTCCCGACCTTGAGTTTGTCCAGCGGCGCCATCAAGGGATGGGACAAGCGCAACGCGTTTACCCACTCTCTGCTGACCAGTCTGGCGGCGCATTACGAATTCGACATGGATGTGCCTTTTGAAGAACTGCCGCCCGCGATCCAGAAGACGGTGCTGTATGGGTCGGGCAGCGAAGAAATTTCATTTGTGTATCTGAACGACAAGGGCCGCGGCTCGGTCAAAAAACATGCGTTCGAGGGCATTCTTCCCAATCTGGAGCGTCGCTGGAAGGAAACCGATTCCAATACCGTGCGCGAAGAACTGGGCAAGTACCGCAGCCTGCAGGTCTGCCCCGATTGCGGCGGCTCGCGCCTGCGCGAAGATGCCCGGCATGTGCTAATCGGTAATGAACCACGCGGCGGTTCGCGAGTGGGCATGGCGATCTATGAAGTGGAGGCAATGGCGCTGTCCGAATGCCTGCACTGGTTTGAAAACCTGAACCTGACCGGATCCAAGCAGGAAATTGCTGACAGGATTGTGCGGGAAATCCGTGCCAGGCTTGAGTTTCTGAACAATGTAGGGCTCAATTACCTGTCGCTTGACCGCAGCGCAGACACCATTTCCGGGGGCGAGGCGCAGCGTATCCGGCTGGCCAGCCAGATCGGATCAGGGCTGACAGGCGTCATGTATGTACTGGACGAACCCTCTATCGGGCTGCACCAGCGCGATAATGACCGGCTGATCAAGACCCTTGCGCATTTGCGCGACCTGGGCAACAGCGTGATTGTGGTCGAGCATGATGAAGACATGATCCGCTCGGCAGACTGGGTGGTGGACATGGGCCCGGGTGCAGGTGAACACGGCGGCCAGATTATTGCCTCCGGCACCCCGGACCAGATTGCCAATGATCAAGCGTCGCTGACCGGGGCTTACTTGAGCGGGCGCATGCGCATCAAGGCGCATAACCCGCGCAAGCTGGATAAGGAGCAGGCATGGCTGAAAATACGCGGCTGCTCGGGCAACAATCTGAAAAACGTCGAACTGCAGGTGCCTGCTGGCAAACTGGTGTGCGTCACGGGCGTATCCGGTTCAGGTAAATCCACTCTGATCAACGACACGCTGGCAACGCTGATGGCGCACGAACTGCACCGAGCCCAGACCGAGCCCGCCCCCTTTACGTCGGTAGAGGGGCTGGATCACTTTGACAAGATCATCAATGTGGATCAAAGCCCTATCGGTCGCACGCCGCGCAGCAACCCAGCCACGTATACCGGGCTATTCACGCCAATCCGTGAGCTGTTTGCCGGCACGCCAGAATCGCGCACCCGCGGCTACGATCCAGGGCGGTTTTCCTTTAACGTCAAGGGCGGCCGCTGCGAGAGTTGCCAGGGCGACGGCGTTATCAAGGTTGAAATGCACTTTCTGCCCGATATGTATGTCCCTTGCGATACCTGTCATGGCAAACGCTATAACCGTGAGACCCTGGAAATCCGCTATCGGGGCCGCACCATCAGTGATGTGCTGGATCTGACGGTGGAACAGGCGCTGGAATATTTCAGCGCGGTGCCAGTGATCAATCGCAAACTGCAAACCCTGATGGATGTGGGCTTAAGCTATATCCGGCTGGGTCAGTCTGCCACCACGCTCTCGGGCGGTGAAGCGCAGCGCATCAAGCTCTCGCTGGAGCTTTCCAAACGCAGTACCGGCAAGACCATGTACATTCTGGATGAGCCCACGACCGGCCTGCACTTTGCCGATATCGCACTATTGCTCACAGTGATCAACCAACTGGTGGATTCGGGTAATACAGTTGTGGTCATTGAGCATAATCTGGATGTGATCAAGACCGCCGACTGGATTATTGATATGGGTCCCGAAGGTGGCCAGGGTGGCGGACAGATCGTGGCGACAGGTACACCGGCCGATATTGCCGCCAGCCCGAAGAGCCATACGGGACGTTACCTGAAGCCGCTGCTGGAAAGAGAAAAGGCCTGACCGATATCTGGTCAGGCCTAAGCGCTATTGGCCTCAGACCCGGTACGGCCCTGCACGGTCGTGCCTGTGGCTACTGGGCTGCCTCGGTGTAGTTGCGCAGTTCCTTGCGGATGATTTTTCCGGTTGTGGTCATGGGCAGCGCATCGACAAAATAAACGCGGCGCGGGTACTCGTGCGCAGCCACGCGCGTTTTGACATGATCCTGGATTTCTTT
>JBOIGK010000163.1:0-2928 GCA_050742695.1 Advenella sp.
CGCGATACCGGCATTTACCCCAAAAGGTACTTGCAGTCCAAATTGACTAGAAATAAATCCTGCCATTATCGCGGCAATTGAATTTGCCGCGGACTGAGCCATAGAAAAGTATCCAAAATTTCGGACGCGGAGCTGAGGAACTGAGCTTTCCCCAATATGCAACTGCAATACTATTTGCAATGTTGTAAATGCAACGCCGGTAATGAGTGCCCCCAAAAAAACAAATACGATTGATTTGGCAAATGCTTGGACGCCTAGGCCGATCAGAAATAAGACCCCTCCTTTTACCAATAGTGGGCCAGTTCCTAAGTAAGATGCCATTTCGCCAATTCGTACCGCTATAAAAACCGGCGCAACAGAGTAAAGCGCCATTGCAAGCCCTAATTGAACCCGAGAGTGTTGATTAAACGCAATATAAATTCCCGTTGTCACTCGACTGGCATTGAAGCAAAAGTACACAAGAAATCCAATAACCAGTGCTGGAAATATCCGAGCATTTAATAACTTGTCTAACATTGCAATGGGTTTTATCGAGCGTTGACTGCGAAAAGACTTGAAAAGGAAAGGGTTGATGTTGCGAAAGGCTTGCTCTTCATAAAAAAAGAACTACCCAGCGTTGACTTTATCCCACAAAATTTCTGCATCTAACCACTCATTCGCTTCTTTTACTTTGGACATGACTTCCCTTTCACTGTGTCCACTAATTATTATGCTTAACACATCGTCAGTATATGTTGCTGCCTTCCCATTTTGCACGCCTTGTTTCCCATTGATATATAAGTTTGAGCACCATGAAAATGGAACACAAACGGGAGATTGCGTAGTACTGCATTTCTCGTCGGGTATTCGATTAATTTATGCTGGCATTTTATCTATTCGATTTTTAAAAGTAATTTACCTAGATCAAAAAATGGGTTCTTACAAAAAACGTTGTTTTCCCTACTCAATGCTTTTCGTATCGGCGTCTGTTTTCACCCGACTGGTTTCTAACTGTTGTTGAAAAGCCATGCTCTTGGAAAGGACTTGTTATACGTTCGGGGATATGACGCTGTTTATTGTCGGTAGAGATGCATTGGGTCATGTCATGCTGCTTACACGTCGTTTTAATCAAGATTACGGCTTGAAGGGGATACAGAGGAATTTGAGAAATTAGGATGATCTAGGGTTGGAATAGAACCAGTGCTCCATGCGGAAGGAGGCGAGTGGTAGAAACAGACTCTTCGTGTTGGACAGATTTTTACTGTTATCCCATTCTTTGCGGAAAAAATTTATGCGACTACTATCGGTGCCATTACTGTTGTCGGTTAGCGCAGCCTATTTTGCAGATAAGCAAGCGCCGCTGAACGATTACATGCTGATAATCGAGCAGATGGATGATGCAGACTATGTGAAAAATTGGCTAATGCAGAAGGATCACAAAATTGATCATAAGAGCATCGCCTATTTAAACCAGCTTGCCAAAAAAAGAGAGCGCTTAGGCTATTGGGATGCTGCAGCGAAATTCTATGTAGAAAGTGCACTTCTGTATCCCAGTTCTGAAGCCATTTTGAATCGGGCCAATGCCTAGTACCGCATGCTAAAAAGCATCAGGGAAAGGGACAAAGCGCTGGAATAACATAAATTGGCCGACATGGGCCGCCTGCTTAAATACTACAAATCAGCCGTGGCCGCAGATAGTGTTTTACACACGCTTTCTGAATCGCAAAAATCCGACATTAAAACAAACATTGAATGCCGGGAAAAGTACACGACCACCAGGCAATTGCAGCCTGCCTGTAAAGCCCTGATCGGTTACGGAGTCAGGCAATAGCCAATATCCCAATGGCAGTCTTTCAGCTCGTGGATGGATCGTCCGAATGGGCATAAATGGTTGGGCGCCAGGTGTTCCCCCCGTTCACGTTGACGGATCGCTGCATGTTTAATACGCCGTCGTCGTAGGCGAAAATGAATGTGTCGCAGAAAGCGGTCTCAACATATTGGCACTTGAGCGTGAAGACATTGGGTTCATTCCAATAGCCCCAGGCCACCGTCGCCAGTTGGCTGGGTTCGTAACCATGATGCAGGCCTGCGCCGGGTAACGCCGTGGTCGATTCCACATGCGTTCCGCCCAAACCCGCATCAATGCAATGCGTGTGGTGACTGTACTCAAATTGAACAAGACAGTTCGGTCCGTTGAAATCAATCTGTATCGCGCAAATATCGTCTGCATTGGATTCAGCCCTGAAGCGCAAACCGCTTACCACGCAAGCCTGATTGTCCGGTACTTCGATTCCGCCAAGGCTGAGTGAGCATGACTGTGTATATCTGGTAAGCGAAAGTTCAGACTCGCTCGACGCATCAGGGCCGGCGATGATGCGCGGTAGATATTGCCAGACCAGCGGCGGTATGCCGATATCGGGGCGGCTGATGGAGCCAGGTACGGCAGCGGTCGTCACAAGGGCAAGCTCATGTTCCGGGAATACGAAAGCATACTGGCCAAATGCGCCGAACGCAAAGAAGCCCGGTTGTTCGGGCCAGACCCACCAGTGGTAGCCGTAGGGCCTGGCGGCGGCAGCTTGCGAAGCCGCTGCTACCCAGCCTTCGGGCAGAATGCGTTTCCCATTCCAGCAGCCGTCAGCCGCATAAAGGATTGCCAGTCGCAGCAGATCCTCGGAGGTCATGCTCGCGCCATTGCCTCCAGGGTTGATGCCTTCGGGACCCATATCCCATTGGATTGATCGCATGGCAACCGGTTCGAACACCCGCGCAGCTAGATAGTCTTGCAGGGATTGGCCCGAGGTTCGCGTCACGATAGCCGACAGCATGAAGCTGGTGGCGCTTGAGTACTGAAAATGCGTGCCCGGCGCATGCTCTACCGGAATTTTCAGAAATTCATCGATCCAACTGGTGGCTATGCTCCGCCAAACGGACCCTGACACACCGCGGTCG
>JBOIGK010000164.1:0-2783 GCA_050742695.1 Advenella sp.
CTGGCAACCATTGGAGCCAAACAGCCATCGAATCTGACGATTGTGATCCTGGACAATGGTCATTATGGCGAAACCGGGATGCAGCGCAGCCATGCCAGCCTGGGAACGGATTTGGTGGCGGTGGCAAAAGGCTTTGGCATCAAGAACGCTATTGCGGTCGATTCCCTGGAAGGGGCGGCAAAAGTGGCTACTCAGATCAAGGCTCGGGATGGTGTGGCGCTGGTCCGGGTCCTGATCGACACAGGTGAGCCGCCGCGGGCCTTGCCTGCGAGGGACGGTGTATATATCAAAATCCGCTTCCGTTCGGAACTGGGCCTGATGCCTTTCTGAACAGAACCCAGGAGCAATGGCATGAAACGTTATGAGCTGCATATCAATGGCCAGTCGATCAAACCGTCTACGGACACCTGGTTTGAAACGCAAAACCCGTTTACCGGGCAAGCCTGGGCGCAGATCCCGCGTGGTAGCGCCCAGGACGTTGACAGCGCGGTGCAGGCCGCGCATCGGGCCTTCACGCAAGGCGCATGGGCGCAGATGACGGCCAGCCAGCGAGGGCTGCTCATGCATCGGCTGGGCGATGTGATCGCCAAGCGGGCCGAGCAACTGGCCCAGACCGAGGTCAGGGATAATGGCAAACTCTATAGTGAAATGCTGGGGCAACTGAACTATGTGCCCCAGTGGTACTACTATTACGGCGGACTGGCCGATAAAGTACAGGGCGCCACGCTGCCGCTGGACAAGAAGGGCTATTTTGCCTACACGCGACACGAGCCCATGGGGGTGGTGGCCGCGATTACGCCATGGAACAGCCCCTTGCTATTGCTTGCATGGAAAATCGCACCGGCGCTGGCTGCAGGGTGTACGGTGGTGGTAAAGCCATCGGAGTTCACCTCGGCCTCTACCCTTGAATTTGCGGCGTTGTTTGAAGAGGCTGGATTTCCGCCGGGCGTCTTCAATGTGGTTACCGGTTTTGGTCATGAGGTAGGATCCGCGCTTGTCGGGCATCCATTGGTGAGTAAGGTAACGTTCACCGGGTCCGATGCCACCGGACGCGTGATCAACCAGCAGGCCGGTGCGCAACTAAAACATACCTCTCTTGAGCTGGGTGGCAAATCGCCCAATATCATATTTGACGATGCTGATCTGGAGCAGGCAGTCAATGGCGCCGTGTCCGGAATTTTCGCGGCAACCGGCCAAACCCGCATTGCCGGGTCACGGCTGCTGGTGCAAAGCACGGTGTACGACGAAGTTGTCGCCAGGCTGCTGGCCTTGGCAAAAACGGCAAAAATGGGCAACCCCATGGATGCACAGACGCAGGTCGGGCCGATCACGACACCAGCCCAATACCAAAAAGTCAAAGACTATATTGAAGTGGCAAAGGGCGAAGGGGCGCAACTGCTGCTGGGTGGCAAGCCTGCAGACGATGCCGCTTGCGGTAATGGGTGGTTTATCGAACCAACTATCTTTGGAGAGGTGCGCAACAGTATGCGGATTGCCCAGGAAGAAGTGTTCGGCCCCGTGCTTTCCATTATCCGATTTGATAACGAACAAGAGGCGCTGGCAATTGCAAATGACATCCGCTTCGGGTTGGCGGCGGGCGTTTGGACCAGTGATATGGCGCGCGCCATTCGCATGTCCGAAAATCTCAAGGCTGGCACGGTCTGGGTCAATACCTATCGCGCGGTCAGCTTCATGGCGCCGTTTGGCGGCTACAAAGATTCCGGCCTGGGGCGGGAAAACGGGATCGGCGCCATAGGCGAATACCTGCAGACCAAAAGCGTCTGGATCAACAGCGGTGCGGTAACCGGCAACCCGTTTGTCATGCGTTAGGAATTTGCCAGACGCACGAGATGGCCGCGTCGTTGCTGTTTTCTGATGTTCCGGCTTGGCCGTAATAAAAACCATACACACAAAAGCAATTGTCTGGAGACAAACTAAAATGACGATTTCAAGACGTACGCTACTCAAAGCGGGCATTGTCACATCCATCGGGTTGCCACTGACCGCGGCTTGGGGCAAAGAGGCATTGCCTGCCGGACCGATCACACTTGTGGTGCCGTTCGCAGCGGGTGGCTCAACCGATGTGGTTTCCCGGTTCATCGCGCAAAAGCTGTCCGAGCGTATCGGACGCACTGTTGTGGTGGAGAACACTGGGGGCGGTGGCGGCGCCATTGGCGCAGCCCGAGTGGCGCGAGCCGCGGGCAACGGCAGCACCTTGCTGATGGGTACGGTTGCCACGCACGCAATCAATCCCTTATCAACAAAAAATCCACCTTACGATCCGCAGAAAGACTTTACGCCGGTATCGCTTATCGCGACTGTACCCAATGTATTGCTGGTCGGCGCTTCGGTCAAAGTGCAGAATCTGGAAGAATTGATTGCGCTGATAAAAGCGCAGCCGGGCAAGTTCAACTACGGCTCATCGGGTGTGGGAACGCCGCCGCATTTGTCCGGCGAATTGTTCAAATCCATGACAGGTGTGAAGATGGAGCATATTCCTTACAAGGGCGGTGGGCCGGCCATGATTGATCTGATTGCCGGGCAGATCCCCATTCTGTTTGATGTTCTGTCTGGCGCGGCCTCGCATATCCGTGCCGGTTCGGTGCGGGCGCTTGCCGTGACCACAAGCGAACGTTCTGTATCGTTTCCGGATGTGCCCACCATGGCAGAAGCGGGGGTTGCCGGTTTTGAGACCTATACCTGGAATGCGGTTTTTGGGCCAGCGGGCGTTCCGCCTGAAGTGGTTGATCTGCTGAGCCGGCAATTGCAGGCCGTGGTGGCCC
>JBOIGK010000165.1:0-2374 GCA_050742695.1 Advenella sp.
GGGCAGCATCACGGGCTTGCCTTCTATACCCTGGGCCAGCGTAAGGGATTGGGCATAGGCGGCATCAAAGGCCGTCAGAATGACGACGGCATTGCCGACGCCTGGTATGTTGCCCGCAAGGATTTGCAAAACAACACGCTGTATGTGGTGTCGGGCCATGATCATCCGTGGCTGCTGCAGCACGAGGTACAGGCCGACGATGTCAGTTGGGTGGCAGGCCATGCACCTGTCGCAGGAGCGTATGGGGCCAAGACCCGCTATCGGCAGGCAGACGCGCCGTGCGAACTGCTCCCGGGCAGCGATCCGGGCCGATTGCATTTGAAATTTTCCCAGGCGCAATGGGCTGTTACACCTGGTCAGTCCAGCGTTCTGTATGACGGCGATATCTGCCTGGGTGGCGGCATTATTGCCTGAAGTTCGTCCGGCAGGGCAACGACCGTCTGCCGGTAATTCTCACTTTTATTTTTTTATTTCATTATGAATATTTCAGATTCGATTACTCCGCTCAATGCGTTATCTCCGCTGGACGGTCGTTATGCCTCTCGTGCAGCCGCCTTGCGGCCCTTTCTGTCAGAGGCTGGCTTCATGGCGCATCGTGTGGAAGTCGAGGTGTCGTGGCTTATCGCGCTGTCGCAGGCCGGCCTGAGCGAGTTGCCGGCGTTCTCTGTCGAGGCCGAAAACGCCTTGCGCAACTGGGTACAGGATTTTAGCGAAGCCGATGCCCAGCGCATCAAGGATATCGAGAAAAAAACCAACCATGACGTCAAGGCCGTGGAGTACTGGCTCAAAGAGAAAGCGGCGGGTAATGAAGAGCTATCGGCCGCTGCGGAGTTCATCCATTTTGCCTGCACTTCGGAAGATATCAATAATACGTCGCACGCCCTGATGCTGACACGTGCACGTGACCAGGTTATTGTGCCCGCGTTGCAGAACCTGCTGTCGATGCTGAAGAATGACGCTCGTCAATTTGCGCAGCAACCCATGCTGGCCCGTACGCACGGTCAGCCAGCCAGTCCCACAACCATGGGCAAGGAGTTTGCCAATGTGGCTGCGCGCCTGGAGACAGCGATTGCCGCGATATGCGCGGTCAAACCCCTGGCCAAGCTCAACGGTGCAACCGGCAACTACAATGCTCACTACTCGGCCTATCCGGAACTGGACTGGCCTGCGCTGAGCAAAAAAGTGCTGGCCGATTTGTCCCTCACACAGAATCCCTATACCATCCAGATCGAACCACATGACTGGATGGCCGCGCTGTTTGATGCTATTGCACGCGCCAACACCATTTTGCTTGACCTGAACCGCGACATTTGGGGCTATATCGCGCTGGGCTATTTCAAACAGCGCCTGCGCGAAGGCGAAGTGGGATCGTCGACCATGCCGCACAAGGTCAACCCCATTGACTTTGAAAACTCCGAGGGCAATATCGGTCTTGCCAATGCAGTCCTGAAACACTTGTCCGAGAAACTACCGGTGTCCCGCTGGCAGCGTGACCTGACCGATTCCACCGTATTGCGCAATCTGGGCGTTGCCCTGGGTTATTGCATGGTTGCCTGGGACTCATGCAGCAAGGGGCTGGGTAAACTGGAACTCAATCCGCAGGCAATTGATCGCGATATAGACCAATGCTGGGAAGTGCTGGCTGAGCCGGTACAGACCGTGATGCGTCGTCATGGCCTGCCGGAACCCTACGAGCAATTGAAAGCACTGACGCGAGGTCGTGGGATTACCGAAGAAGCATTGCGCTCGTTTGTCCAGGGGCTGCAACTGCCCGAGGATGCAAAGCAGCGATTGCTGCAGATGACGCCGCGCAGCTACATCGGCCTGGCAGCAGAACTGGCCGCCAAAATCTGAACACCACTTCAGATAGCCACTTCAGTTGGCTGATATTGCACCGATACCGGTTACGATCTGGCGCCGCATGCTGTGACATGACAGTTGGATGACAGGCAGGGCGTCAGTATCACCCGGGCCAGCTAGGGGCAGTCGGACATTGTGTCTGCTGCCCCTTGTGCTTTTTTGCGATGGCAAATGATGAGATATTTGCGCTATCATAGACGAGTCATTTATCCGGGAGTCAATGTAATGAAAACATCGGTTGTGGTTGCTGCTGCCTGTTTGACCTTGCTGTCCTTGACGGCAAATGCGGAGTTTCTCAAGCCAAAAGAAGCGCAGGATTATCGTCATCACGGCATGGAATTTATTGGGGACAATTTTAAGCGCATGGGCCATATGGTCAAGGGCGAGCAGCCTTACGACAAGGAAGCGTTCATCAAATATGCGAATCTGCTCAAGACACTTGCGCCGCTGCCTTTTGAGGCTTTCTATAAAGGCACAGAGGGTGGAGATGCAAAAGATGAGGTGTTTTCAGACC
>JBOIGK010000166.1:0-13347 GCA_050742695.1 Advenella sp.
GAATGGCAGAGGAAATTCAAATGAAATGGGGAATATTGCATCCCGATTGCCGGGTTCCAGCAACAATAGCATTAGCATCCCGGCCCACATTTTCAACCCGACAAACGACCGAAAAACGCCTCGATAAATCCTGCTGTTCCAGGACGCATCGCTCGTTTTTCGGTCGTTTCAAAACCAAATTTTGATGCAACTATATCAGAACTGCCAACTGGCCTTCAGAGACGCCGAATGGCTGCGCACTTTACTGGATAATAATCCGTCGTACTGTAGTCTGACATCCATGCCGTTCTTGTTCAGCAATTGAACGCCGCCCGATATCTGGCCAAACACCCGCCCGGTATGGAGCGTGGACTTGAACAGATCCGTGCCGTCGGGCGCGCTTGCAAAGCGGGCGCGGGTATCCCATTTGCCGGTACTGGACAATGACATTCCCACACTGGCATACGGGCGAACGGTGTAGCCGTTTTTCAGGTCGAAACGCCCGCCAAATTCCACGGCAGGTGAAATGATCGCCGTCCACTTGCTGACGCCTTCCACATGCAGATTCAACGCGCCGGCACCGCTCTCATCGAACGAAGACATACGCGTGTGAATTACATCCATATCAACCAGTGGTTTGATGTAGGAGTTATCCATGGCATGGGTATAGGACGCCCGCAGACGTTGAGCAATGGACGTCACGTGCGAATTGCTATCAGCCTGTGCGCCCATCAACGGGCTGCTGCGCGTGTTGTCGAATGATCCGTAACTACCTGTCAAAGCACCGGAGAAAGCCCAAGGGCCATCTTCATACTTGAGGGAAACGCCCAGGTAACCTGTATCCCCCTTTATGCTTTGACGCCGCCCGTCGGATCGGATGGTATTGTTTTCATAAGCGCCGGCCACGCCAACATACCAGTTCGGCGCGATGTTGCGTTGTGTGCCCATCTGATAAGTCACACCTTCGGATTTGAGTCCTGGCGTGCCACCGCTGCCGTCCATCCGTGTTGAGTTGCCGGTGATACGTCCCCAGACGCAGTCACGTTCACCCATTTGGGTACCGGTGCCGACATAGTTGGGGCAGCTCATCAGGGAGTTCGAGAAAGCCACCATGTTGGCTTGCTTGAGCGCTGCCGGCGCGGCAAGCACACCGGGCGACAGGTCATTCAGCGCGTTGGCATAGCTTGCGCTTCCCTGGCCGGCGGACCGGTTCAGCGCGGCATACATGGCGCCCAGCTCTTGGCTGCTGCCACGGTCCCAGATGTCCTGCAGGTGCTCCCCCATTGCGCGCAGATTGCTGCCAACACCATAAGAGTTAGATATCTCGTTGAACTTGGCTGCGTCAACCGTTACGGCAAGCGCGTTGCCGATCTGGCGGGTGCGATAAGCAAACAGAGCAGATTCACCCTGTACCGCAGCGCTTGGCGTCAACGTACCCGCCTGCAGGTAGGTCAGCTCCCGGTTTGGCATCAGCGTGCTGGCCACAACATTGACCTTACCGTCCAGTTTGGCATGGCCGTCCACCGACAACAGATCGGCTGCCCTGGCCACAAAGTCAGTCCCCACATAGAGGGCGCCCTGGCTGCCCTGGATGAAATCGCCGGTAACATGCAATGTATCGTTGCTGGCACGCTTTCCGATATACACGTCTCCCTGGTTAACGATATTCCCCTGCACCTGGTTGGCCTCGGAGAAAGTGCCGTAGTTCGACAGGGAGATTGATGGGGCTGAAGTGATTGAACCGGCTCTAGCGGCTGAAGTAGCGGCTGAGGCGGCGGATGACTCCTCGGTGACATTCACCAGCAAGTTGCCATTCAGGGTGCCCTTGTTATTGACTGTGGCAGCGCCGTTGACCGCCTTGATGGCCACCCCTGACACCGCCTGCACAGAGGAGCCAGCGCTGATATTGACCTGATTGTTCCCGCCATACACAAACACGATACCGGCGCCGCCGTCCTCATCAGTAGCGCCTTTGCCGTCACCTCCGGTAATGGTCGAACTGGTCGTGTCGCTACCCACATTGACTGTCATCGAGCCACGTTCGCTCGCCCCTATGCTTTGCGCCCACACACCGACACTGTTCTGGCCAAGGGCGGTAATATTGGCTTGCGGTAAGTCAATGTTGATATTGCCTCCACCGCCAGTCGATTGTCCATTGCTTTGAAAAGACGTGGAGCCGGCAAACACACTGCCCTCATTGGCCACCAGCCCGCCACCCCCGCCTACCGACTGGGCCAGGATGCCCATAGCGCCTGCGCCGGTTGTTGTGATCGTGCCGGACGCGGTGATATTGATATTTCCTCCATTCCCACTCCCCGAAGCTGGAATGATCGTAGACAAATTGCCTGATATCACAGGCATGTCACCAGCCCGGTAATTGCCGATCAGGCCGCCGCCACCGCCAACAGACTGTGCCATGATGCCATGCGCTCCCACACCACTTGTCGTAATGCTGCTGGAAGTGTTGGTCATATTGACTGTCACCGTTCCGCCATTTCCGCTAGCACCAGACATTCCGGCATTTTGACCGGTCATAGCACCAAAATAGCTAATATCGGTCACCACGCCGGGTGCCACTGCTACCGTTCCACCACCACCACCAATACTTTGCGCCAGCAATCCGAACGCGCCATGACCATAGGTCTTGAGCGTTACTTCTTTTGCACCAAAGTCTGCGCTCACGGCACCACCATCCCCGCCGTAGGTATTGACCTGAGTCGGGCTACGAATACCGGGGATAAATCCCAGCCCCACCGTAACCTTGCGGCCATCACCGCCGCCTGCCGCCATCTGCGACGAGCCTGCGCTGAACACGCCGCCCCCCCCGCCTACCGATTGCAGAAACACACCGTGGGCCGCATCGCCATAGGTCGTAATATCGCCAGCCGTGGGGGCATTAAGCGCATTAAGATTGACAGCCCCGCCATTACCAAAATTCACTGAACCAAATCCCGTCGGAGAAAAAACCTGCCCGGTTACGGCCGCTCCAAGCTTAGCTGTAGCTTGTACCCCCGGCGTGCCATCGATCGCCATACCACCGCCGCCACCTATGCTTTGCGCCAGAATACCAACCGACTGGAAGCCATTATTTGCCTGCCCATCCGCCTGAGAGGCTTGACCTGTCGTGATATGGCTACCATTCAGACTGGCAGTTACAACCCCGCCGTCGCCCAGACTTGTGCTCTCAGGATTGACCTCTATTTGTTCATCGACCGTATACCCAAGATTGACACTATTATCTAGCGCTAGGGAGGCAGCGATGGACTTGAGTGAATTGGACAATTGACCATTGGCTTGCACCCCAGACGTCGCTATGGCGCCCCGACCACCGCCTGCGCCCACGCTTTGCGCTATGATGCCGGGTGAATGGTCTCCCACTGTCCCGATAGTGCCATACGACTGAACATCGACACTGCCGCCACTGCCGGATGCACCATTTGTCCCACCGACATTGAGTGTTGAATTGACCTTAACGGAAACACTCAGATCATCATCGCCCAATCGCGCGAATGCGCTTGAAGTGCTGGCCGATGCCTCAGCCTTTGCCGCAGCCGAACCACCCAAGCCACCGCCACCGCCTATCGATTGAGCGACAATGCCCGAGGCATCCACTCCGTAGGTCTGGATGCTGCTAAATGCATTGTGCTCTACTGTCGCCTGCCCTCCATTGCCGCCCGTTCCTCCTTGCGCACCAACGGTAATGGTCCTTGTGTGCGACAACGAGGCCGAGATGGCATCTCCACCACCACCATCATCATTGTTACCACCACCCTCATCTGGATTATCCGGGTCATCTGGTTCGGCGCCGCCAGCCACTGCATTTACCCAATCGCTCAGGCCGCTAAGGTCAATGCTGGAGCCGGTGCCTGTACCACCGCCGCCGCCAATGGACTGAACCACCAAACCCTTGGAACCATCACCATACGTCACGATCTTGCCAGTATTGTCGATCAAGGCTTTTGCCGTACCGCCGGCCCCGCCACTACCGCCTGTGGCACCAACGCTCATGGTCAGGTCCAGATTTTGACTGGTGGCATAGCTTTGCACCTTGGCGTTACCGGTGCCGGCATTACCACCACCCCCACCAATAGACTGGACCAATACCGCCGTGGCTTCTTCGCCGTGCGTGCTCACAGCACTCACATTCGAGCCATTATTGTCACCCAGGCCGACCAGGGTGGCATTACCCCCTTGGCCACCGTCACCGCCAGCGCCGCCAACTGCCACAGAGATATTGACAGCGTTGGTTTGCGGATTGATGTCTTTGATGTATTTGTTCTTGATCCCATAGCCAATAGAAGCCGCAAGCGCTGAGCTGTCACCCCCATGGCCGCCACCGCCGCCAATCGACTGCACCTTCACGCCCAGGCTACCGTCGCCATAGGTGGAAACCGTGCTGCCATAGCGCACACTTGCCGTCGCCGATCCACCATCCCCACCTTTTCCTCCCGCTCCACCCACAGCAAAGGCGCCTGCGAAAGTGACGTTGGCTGCCGGTTCCTCGTCTGGCAATGGCAAAGCAATGGCGTATGCCAATGCCGCGCCGCTGCCGCCTTGCCCGCCACCGCCACCGATGGACTGTACTGCAACGCCGATGGAGTCGGCCGCCAGCGTCGAATTCTGGGCAGACGGCGAGCCCGTCTGAAGGGTAAACCAGTTCAAGGTCGCGTCAGCGTTACCTCCATGCCCGCCGTCGCCACCGGCACCACCAACGGCCGAGGAGACATCTGCCAACATGCCTGCGGATACCGAATAAGCACCACCGCCAGCCCCACCGCCACCGCCCACCGATTGAGACAAGATGCCAAAAGCACCCGGTCCGCTGGTCAGGATGGCAGGGGTTGCATCGCTGATATTGTTCATCACGTTCACTTCTGCGGTGCCGCCGTTTCCACCTGTACCTCCCTGACCTCCAATAGCATTTGCTGTGTTGACACCCGCAGCGTTGGCCGCACCGCCCATGCCGCCACCGCCCCCCACAGACTGTGCCACAATGCCATGGGACGACTGCCCCTGGGTATTGATGTGTAGACCGGAATTGAGCGGCGCCGTTACCGTTGCACTGCCACCCCCACCGCCTACACCGCCATCGCCAGCCTCGGTGTGAATCATGCCGCCAGCATCGCCCCCCATACCACCTTTGCCGCCAATGGACTGTGCAATAACGGCCTGGGAATTATCGCCACGAGTGGTAATGTCTCCACCCAGATTGATGTTGACCGTACCTCCATTGGTGCTGGCCGGGGCGCTCCCCCCCTGGTCGTAAAACAAGCTGCCCGAAGCGCTGCCTCCGACGCCACCGCTGCCGGCAAAAGACTGGGCAAGAATGCCAGACGA
Organism: Advenella sp.; assembly: GCA_050742695.1. Lineage (GTDB taxonomy): Bacteria > Pseudomonadota > Gammaproteobacteria > Burkholderiales > Burkholderiaceae_B > Advenella. Next base: position 5,317 of record JBOIGK010000166.1, read on the forward strand.
ATACGCACCCGAAGTCGTGATGCTGCCGTTATTAGTGACCGTGATGGCGCCCGCTTTGCCAGCGACGCCGGGTTGGCCGGCGGTGTCCTCAAGGGCGCCTGTGGCAAACCCTCCGTCACCGCCATTGCCGCCAGAGGATTGCACCACGATACCCATCGAAGCATTGCCGGTTGTTGTAATGCTTCCATCTGATGTAATTGATGTAACACCGCTATCTCCGCCGGAGCCGCCATCTCCACCCGTCCCGCCGCCAAGGCCACCAAATACGGATGCCCCTGTGCCGCCGGTACTTCCCCGGTTGATCGCCACGACGCCATTGGAATTGGCCCCGGATGTCGATAAGCTCGCCCCCTCATTGACAGTGGCGGTGATTGGGCCGCCAAAACCACCCAGGGCCCCTGTTGCATACGCGCCGTGGCCGCCGAAGTCCAGGCTCGTCTCGTTGCCGCTACCTGCCACGTTGCCCAGGGACTGCGCCAGAATTGCATTGGACTCCTGGCCAGTAGTCGAAACGGACGCGCCGTCATTCAGGGTCACCGTTACAGCTTTGCCCGAGCCGCCCGTGCCGCCAGGCATGCCATTGCCCGAAGATTTGTCGGAGGCGGTACTGCCCACGCCACCCTGACTAATTGCTCGGATGCCATGGCCCTGGTTATCACTGGTAGTGACCACGAACTGGCCGCTGTTGCTTATGTCAATCACCCCGCCTACTCCGCCGCCATTGCCCGGCCATCCGTCCGAAGAGCCGGGGGCTCCACCCGATCCCCCGATGCTACTGGCAACAATGCCGCTACCGGATGTGGTAGTCACGATGTTACCTGAACCGGTGGCCTGATTAAATTGCAGTGTCAATGGTGAACCAGACACTCCAGGACTCCCAGGCGCGCCAGTTGGTCCCGCGGAAGTCACATTGACAGTACTGGTAAATGTTTGATCGGTATACGTATTATCGCTAGCTGCCAATATGCTGCACACGTGCATGCTAGAAACCGAAGGCGCGCAGGATACGCTGGCCTGCGCGTACGTCAACGGCAATAGCGAGCCGGACACGCATAAGAGCATGTGACCGCCATATCCCAGGGCGCGAATTAAAGGCCTTGGAATCAAGGCATTACGAACAGAATGAACAGAGCCGATTCGGCGATCAATACTACTTTGCTCGTGGGGTTGCATCATGACTTTTTCCAATGTAAGGGATAGTTGGCTTTTTGTTTGAAAAATCAGCACTGCTTTTTGCATGCCTTCTCACCGCAGTCTTGAACACCCAAGACCACTGCAGCCTGCGCATGTGGTATGGTGAGTTCTGCCTGCCCGGCCGTCTATCGGTTTTGCGCCATGGACTATCGGAAAAACGCCATTCTTTTATCGGTGCAGATCACGCCGAAACTGGCCGCAAAAAGCCAAGGCTCCTGCGCCACAGCCGGCATGATGAATGGTTTGGGAAAAAGCTATGACCCTCCAGTAACATGTAAGTGGAATCATATGATCGCCTCGCTCTTCGCCCACGTACCGTTCGAGCAACATCGAATAGTGAATACCGCCGATATCGATGAGGCGCAACATCAGATAGGTCAGATACTCAGTCCATATCGACTGCAAGTGGTTCGCGGGAAAATCCTGCATACCCGGCTGGATCTTATCCCCTGCGGGCGCCTGTCATTACTCAAGCTGCGGCACGGGTATGGAGCGGATGTCAGCATCGACCCCGACTGCCACTGCCTGGACGATTATTATCTACTGGTGCTGCCCACGCAGGGGCAAGCGGTGTTTCATTTCGATGGGCAAAGCATCGAGGTGTCACCCAAAGAAGCTTTCTTCATTAGTCCCGATAGACGGTTTCGCTTCAAGGTCAGCCATGACTATGAACAGATTCTGCTGCGCCTGGACCGGCCGGCCATCGCCGATGCCTGGTGCCGTCTGACCGCACAGGACCGCGCACCCGACATCTACTTTGATCCCGTCATCCCCTTGAATACGGCCGGCTGGCAAGCGCTACTGCCCATGCTGCAATGGGTGACGCGATGTTCGGGCCTGGGCCAGGGCCAAAACGCCGCTCAGGCAGCCCTGCTGGCCCAAACCGAGATGCTGGTCGCAACCACCCTGCTGCTACATCAACCGCACAGTATGGCGGCGCACTTGTGGCCGGCACCGCCCCCCTCTGCCCCCAGGGCCATCCGGCGCGCCCAAACCTATATGCTGGAACATCTGGGCGAGCCTGTTCCGATTGCCATGGTCGCCAGCCATTGCGGACTCTCAGTCAGGCGTCTGCAGACTCTGTTCCAGGACGAGTGCGGACAGTCACCCTTGCAGTGGCTGCGGATGCAACGGCTGCAAGCGGTCCGGCAAGCCTTGGCGCAATCGGCTGAGGCTGGCAAGATCGGTGACATCGCCGCGCGCTTTGGCTTTACCCACCTGGGCGAGTTCTCGCAGGCCTATCGTCAGGCTTTCGGCGAAACGCCGACACAAACGCGTTCCAGAAAGTAATCTGTTGTCAGATACGGATCACCCAGCTCCAGACTCCACAGAGATCCCGCTAAAAACAAAAGACGCAGAAACCAGGCACATGGCCTTGCAACTGCGTCTTTTGCGGATCGTCTTGAAAATCTCGGCGAACCTGCCTGCACAATCCCTTTAGTCTATTTTCAGGTTTGTTGCTTTGACGACCTCGCCCCATTTGGTTACTTCACTCTCGACAAATGCCCTGAACGAAGGCGGTGTATTGGGCGCCGTAGGCATCAAAAAGCCATTCGCGCCGTAATTTTTAATCAATGCCGGATCAGCAAGCGCCTTATTGAGCGCCACATTGACTTTGTCGATGATCGCCGGTGGCGTTTCTGCCGGTGCGAACACACCGAACCAGGCAGCCACATCAAAGCCCTTGACTCCAGACTCGGCAATCGTGGGAATATCCGGAGCAAATGGCACGCGTTCGGCTGTCGTCACCGCCAGCCCCGTCAATTTTCCTGAGCGGACATGGGGCAGTAAAGGTGGCAGATTATCAAAAATGGAAGACACCTGCCCGCCCAGCAGATCGGCAACAGCAGGGCCACTGCCGCGATAGGGTACATGCAAAATCGAAATGCCTGATTTGATTTTGAACAGTTCGCAAGCAAGATGGGCAGAGGAACCGTTACCCGGCGAGGCACATGTCAGCGCATCAGGGTTTTTTTTCGCATACTCAATATACTCTTTTACGGTCTTGACCGGCACCTTGGGATTGACTGCCATGATATTGGGCACTATATTCAATAGCCCGACCGCTGCAAAATCCTTCAAGGGGTCATATCCCAGCTTGGAATACAGGGAATAATTAATTGCAGTTGAAATTGATCCGACCAGCAGCGTATAGCCGTCAGCCTTGGACTTTGCAACATACTCGGCCCCGATATTACTGTTTGCACCGGGCTTGTTTTCCACGATGAACGGCTGGCCCAGTTCTTTGGAAAGCATATCGGCCATCAAACGCGCGCTGATGTCCGTTGTGCCCCCTGGCGCGTAGCCGACAACCAGCTTGACAGGTTTGGCCGGATAATCAGTTGCAGCATCGGCCGCATAGGATAATGGCGCGGCCAGCAGTCCCAATATGGCAACCAGGTGCGTGAGTTGGTGTTGTAATTTCTTCATGGTTCCTCCAATAAAATATCATCACCCGATAGCGCCGGGCAGTATTATTTTCGTGCTCTATTGAGCGTTTGATCACAATCGTTATAGCCGTGGGGCGTCGATCTTCTGCAGGCAATCGGACGTCAGCTCTGGCAGACGGCTGCAGCCCAGCAAGGCCATATTGGTATCAATTTCCGAAAGAAAAATATCGACCACTTTATGAATGCCTGTTGTACCTGCCACGGCTGCTCCGTATAACTGTGGCCTGCCGGTAAATACCATACTGGCGCCCAGCGCGACGGCCTTAAGCACGTCGGCACCGCGTCTGAAGCCACCATCGATCATGACCGGCATCGCGCCTGAAACAGCATCGACAATGTCAGGCAACGCTTGCAACGGCGAGATGGAACCGTCCAATTGCCTGCCGCCATGGTTGGATACAATCAAACCGTCAACGCCTGCCGCTACTGCTGCCCGGGCATCTTCCGGATGCATCACGCCTTTGAGCACCAGCTTGCCCTCCCAGTGTTCCCGTATCCAGCGTATATGCTCCCAGGACAACTTATCGCGGCCGCCGCGGAATCCGTTAGGCGGATCTTCCGTAATGGGCGGACCAATTTCCTCGTAAAGATTGGAGAATCTGGGAACACCGCTTTTGATCAGCGTTCGCATGCAAACATTCACACTCCATTGCGGATGCAATATCCCGTCCAGGATCAGTCTGGGACTTATCTTGAAGGGCACGGTAAAATCCAGTCGCTTGATGTTCTCGCGATTACCGGCAACGCATGTGTCAACGGTCACAACCAGCACTGGAATTTGCGCCCGCCTCAACCGTGTCAGCAGTTTTTCGATACGCGGAACATCTCCAGGAAGGTATGCCTGATACCAACACCGGTTCCCGGTGGCCTGCTGCAATCGTTCCAGCGGTACGTTGGATGCTCCGCTGATCACAAACGGAATCCGGGCCTGCATTGCCACTGTGGCAAGAGCCAGATCACACTCATGCATCACGATAGCGGAAAAGCCTGTAGGCGCAAATCCTACTGGCATTGCATAGGTCTGCCCAAAAATGAATACCTCGCTCGAACGCCGTTCGACCGGCTGCAAGCCTCGATGCCTGAACCCGATGCGCTTCATGACAGCCAGACTCTCGGATAAAGAGGCTTCATCCTCGGTGCCGCCACAAACGTAACCCGCCACGCAACGTGGCATGCGCTTCCTGGCTTTCTTTTCAAAGTCGGATATGGAATAGTATCGATCAACGTTCTTCATATACTTCTCTGCTGTTATGACTGCTGAAATCTCACTCACACGGTATGCAGGACACCGGGATTACAAAGGTGAGAATATCCGGAACAGCAGGCGCAAACCCGTTGGGTGCTTTGACCGCGCTGACCGGCTGCCGTGTCCCCGGGTCAACCCGGAAGGCAAGCAACAAAGACAGCCATTAAAGCACGTTAGATAGTGTCAGCCAAATGAAAAAATATGACCCCATCATTCCTTTTTTTCATGAACCCATACGGTTGCACTTACAGGCCTCTGGCGACCTCAGACTGGACGAATGCCACAAAGGCTTTGATTTTCGGCACTTCTGCAGAGTGCTCCGAATAGGCGACGAAGTACGATCCGTCACTTGGTTGTTCATAATGCCAGGGAATAATCAATTTGCCATCACGCAATTCTTCGTCAACCAGCAAGCGCGGTACCATGGCAATGCCGCAACCGGCCTGCGCTGCTCTCATACACATATAGAACGTGTCGAATCGGGGACCGTTATAACTACTGTCTGTATGAAAATTCTGATGAAAAAACCAATCGTGCCATGCCTCCGGACGCGATGCACATTGAATCAGAATCATATCTGCCAGACAGGCCAGTTCGCCGATCCCTTCTTGCGGCATCAGATCAGGATGGCACACCGGCACCATCCCCGCTTCGAACATCTCCGTGCATTCCGCCCCGGGCAATGTTCCGCGTCCGTAAAAAAAAGCGATATCAATATTGGCCTGCACGAGATCAAATGGCTTGAGCTCGCTTTGTACCTTGATATGAATACTCGGATTTTCCTTCATGAACCGATTCAGGCGTGGTATGAGCCAGCGCGCGCCGAACGTCGGCTGTGTACCGATCGTCAGCACCTCGGTTTCGCTGCCATAAGAGAGGATATAGCGGGAGGACATATCAATTCGTGTCAGTATTTCCTTGACCTCAGACTGATACAGCAGTCCAGCCGGTGTCAACTGTAAGCGCTGCCTGACGCGGCGAAACAAAGGGTGCTTCAGGATTGATTCGAGCTGTGCGATCTGCTTGCTGACCGCACTTTGCGTCAAGTGCATTTCTTCGGCGGCACGCGTAAAACTCATATGTCGCGCTACCGCTTCAAAACACTGTAAAGCGGTGATGGAAGGCGTCAAACGTTTTTGCATAAGTCAATCATTCGCGTTTTTAGATCTCATTGTTCGCGCAGTGCCGACAATGGATGAGGTAGGGAACGCACCATTATATCCAGAGTACGGCGCCTGCCCCTTATGTGTTCCATTTCTGAAGCAGCAGGCACGCCGCACATATTGCCGCCTGAAATCCACGTCGTTCTTGTCACACAGGGTTCGCGTTTCACGTCCAACACTTATTACAACACGATGCGAAAAGCCGCGTTCGCAACCCTGGTGACTACCGTCAAACTGACGTCCGGGGCAAGTAGCAGCCCCTCGGGACTACTCAGCCCATTATGGATCGGCTTGATCTGCTGCCCCGCCGCGACTTGGCCAGCCGTTGTCGTCTTCGCCTGCGCAAAAACCTATGTTCCGGCAAGGCCGGCCATCCTCATGGCAAAGGTTGTATGGATAACTTTCCGCTTCATTGCTCGGCCTCCTGCGCAAATACCTCTTTTGCGACCGCCAGCCCATTGAGCGCCGCAGGAAATCCGGCGTAGACTGCCATCTGCATAACGGTTTCGACAATTTCCATCCGTGTTACGCCCACATTGAGCGCGCCCTGGATATGCACCTTGAGCTGAGGCGCTGCATTGCCCAGCGCGGTAAGCGCGGCCACGACCGCAATCTCCCGGCTTTTGAGGTCCAGACCTGGCCGGCAATAAATATCCCCGAAGGGGAATTCGATCAGATATCGCGCAAAGTCCGGGGCAATCCCATCGAGACTTTCCAGGACGTGCTCACCGGCCTTTCCATCAATCTCCCGCAGCTTTGCGAGACCTCGTTCGTAGCGGCTTTCGTTCTTCATTACCATGTCCTTCATCAGAGAGTGAATCCGGCGCCAGGGGTTGCTCAAGTGAGCGGTAATAGTCGATTTTTGCCTGCAAAGCTTCTGCCGACTGGCGCAACGCCTCGATTTCGGAAAGAACTTCTGTCAAGTGTTCTTCCAGCATCTGGCGACGATCCGATACCGTCGAGTCCCCAACGCCACGCAGTCTTGCGAACGTTTGCATCTTGCCGATTGGCATATTCGTCGTCCGCAACCGTAGCAGAAATTCAATCCAGGCCATGTCCGATGCCGCATAGCGCCGTTGCCCGCCCGTTGTTCGGGCGATTGAAGCAATCAGGCCGATGCGCTCGTAGTAGCGCAAGGTGTAGGCCGTCAGGCCCGTGCGCTTGGCGACTTCGTCGATGGTCAGATAGGATTCCATGGCGTAATGGTAGAAGTTAGAGTGCGCTCTAAGTCAAGCACTTTTTATTTGCAGGAACTGGAGTGCAAGAGCCCGCAGCGCACCCGCCTGCCGGCCCTCAGGATACCCTTATCGCAGCTTGAACCCCAGATTATTCAGCGCCTCAACCAGCCGATGGCGGCCGGTCAGCGCTTCCGGTCCACGGATCCGGTTCAGAGAATGCAGATCCCACGGCCCGTTGTTCTTCATGCCCTGCGCCTTATAGAACTCATCCATGGTCGCGTTATAACTTTGCGCCGACGCCTCCAGGGCAGAGGCATCGTACTGCTCTTTGTGCAGTACCGCCGCCTGAGGAAGGCGTGGTTTGACCGACGCTGGTTTAAGCGGATCCGGATAGCCAATGCACATGCCGAAAGTCGCGAATGCATACTCGGGCAAACCAAGCTCTTTGGCCACTTGCTCGGGATGATTGCGCATCCCACCGATATAGACCACGCCCAACCCCATTGATTCGGCAGCAACCGCCGCATTCTGCGCCGCCAGCGCCGAATCGATGGCGGCAACAAGGAACGCCTCCATATACGTCAGGCCATCATGCGCCACACCGCGCTTGACGCCCAGCATCTTCAGGCGCGACAGGTCGGCCACCCAGACCAGAAATAGCGGGCAGCGGCGTATGTGCTCCTGGTTACCGGCCAGTTGCGCCAACCGGTCCTTGCGCGCGGCATCCTGAACTGCGACCACGCTCCAGGTCTGCAAATTGGACGAGGTGGAGGCTGATTGCGCAGCCGCAACCAGCAACT
>JBOIGK010000167.1:0-2904 GCA_050742695.1 Advenella sp.
CATCACAGTTGAAATAGAACGGATTGGTTATTTAATGATGCATTGCACCATTAAATTTAAGGCCCGCAGGCAGGCCGTTTTGCCAGTCTGCGGGCCTGTGGCATGAAAATCACCGATCAGCGTGCAGTCGCGCCAGCGGCAACTGCAGTGCGCGTCTCGCTACCCTTGCTGTCCTTGCGCACTGTTTTGATGGATGCTGCGCTCAGGGCGGAGATAATGCCTACAATGACGGTATAGGCCACCACCAACCAGGGCTGACCGTTATTCTCGCGCAATAGCGCAGTTGCGATTAACGGCGTGATGCCCGAGGCAAAGATGCCGGAAAACTGATACACAAATGAAATACCCGTGTACCTCACCCGCGTGTCAAACAATTCGCAGAACAAGGCCGCTTCCGGACCGTACACCATGGCATACAGAATGCCGAAAGGAATCACGATCGAGAGCCAGACAACAAACACGTTGTCAGAGAAGGTGGTCATAAGCCAGAATGCCGGAATAGCGGAAAAGCCGGTAATCAGAGAGCCCCAGAAGTAAGTACGGGTACGTCCCAAGCGGTCGGACATCGCTCCAAAATAAGGAATGAAAGCGCACATGACGATAGCGGCAATCATTACGCCGGTCAGCGCGTCGGTTCGCGACATCTCCAGGTTCTTGGTCAGATAACTGATAATGAAGACGCCGAAAATATTGAAAAACACGCCGTCAATATAGCGCGCACCCATGCCCTTGAGAATGTTCATTGGATAGTTCTTGATCATCTCCACAAACGGAATCTTGCTTTCTGCATTTTGCGCCTTAATCTGCTCAAACTCCGGGCTTTCCTTTACAGCCAGCCGGATGTACATCCCGACAAAGACCAGCAGCGAGGACAACAGAAAGGCGATGCGCCAGCCCCAGCTCAGGAACTGCGCATCGGTCAGCAGCGACGACAACAGCGCGACCACGCCAGAAGCCAGGCACAATCCCAGAGAAAGGCCAATTTGCGGCAGGGACGCATAAAGCCCTTTTTTCTCCGGCGGCGCATACTCATAAGTCATGAGCACGGCACCACCCCATTCGCCCCCCAGACCGATACCCTGCAGAACACGGCAAAACAACAGCAATGCAGGCGCCCAGATACCAATACTCTCGTACGAAGGAATCAGCCCGATGGCCACAGTGGAAACGCCCATGATCATCAGCGTCATGATCAATGCGCTTTTGCGCCCGACCTTATCGCCCAGATGACCGAAAATGATTCCGCCCAGCGGGCGCGCCAGAAAGCCTACCGCAAATGTGGCATATGCCAGCAGCGTACCGATATACGGGTCTTCACCCGGAAAATACAGTTGATTGAACACCAGGCCGGCAATCACGCCGTATAGAAAAAAGTCGTACCATTCAATCGTTGCACCTACCAGCGAGGCAGCTACGACCCTGCGCAATCCTTTCTTATCACTCATTGTTGTCTCCATATATTGATTTATGTACAGCTTTCATTTCGAACCGACATATTTCATTTGCAATTGCACGTCGCCTCGTCGCTTCTGCCGCCTGCTAACTTTGCTGCAGGCTTTCTACTGCCGTGGGTTCGGCCGGCACCCGGCTCTCGCCTGACGCCGGCACAGCCCGAACCTCAATGGCCTGATCACCGGCCACCGCATCCTCAAGCACAAAAACAGCAGCCCGCTCGGCAACCATGACAACCGGCACGTTGGTATTTCCCGACACGAGCGTTGGCATAATCGAAGCATCAACCACACGTAGTCCTTGCAGGCCTCTGACGGCCAGCCGGTGATCGACAACCGCCATCGGGTCCTCTGCGGGCCCCATCTTCGCGGTGCCCGACGGGTGAAAAATCGTGGCGCCGTTCTCGCGACAAAAATGCAGAATCTCATCGTCACTGCGCACATCGCGTCCAGGCTTAACCTCGCCCTTCATCAGGGACTGCATTGGCTGAGCGTCTGCAAGCTTTCTGGTTAACCGAACGCCGGCAACCGCCGTGCGGCGATCCAGGTCGGTTGCCAGGTAATTGGGCTGCATCGCCGGCGCCTCGAACGGGTCGGTCGAACGAATGCGCAGATAGCCCCGCGATTCGGGACGCAACTGACACACGGAAAAGGTGCAGCCTGAAAAGTCATGGACCTTGCCACCGGCCATATCGGCCGACAGCGTGCCAAAATGAAATTGCACATCGGGACGCGCATCGGTCTCAGACAGGGCGTTGCAGAACAACGCGCCCTGGTTGATGCCAATGGCCAGCGGGCCGCCGCGCAACAGCGCCCATTGCAGGCCCATTTTTGCCTTGCCGCTCCAGCTGCGCAACAGATCGTTGGTGGTAATGGGCTTGTTCACTTCGTAGATCAGCCGAAACTGCAAATGATCCTGAAGATTCTCACCCACGCCATTGAGCGCGTGCACCATGGGAATGCCCAGCGGATTCAGGTGCACGGGATTGCCCACCCCCGACAGTTGCAATAGCTGCGGCGACTGCAGGGCGCCAGCGCACAGGATCACTTCCCGGTTGACATTCAATATCTTGATTTTCCCGTGCTGGCGATACTGGATCCCCGCCGCTTTTTTTCCACGGAACAGAATTTTCATGGCCTGTGCTTCGGTTTCGATACGCAGGTTCGCGCGACGCCTTGCCGGGTTCAGATAAGCGACTGCCGTAGAACAGCGTCGGCCATTGCGGGTCGTCAACTGATAGTATCCGGCCCCGCGCTGATCGCCCGTATTGAAATCCTTGCGAGATGGGATGCCAAGGCTGTTGGCTGCACCGATCAGCGCATCGACCAATTCATGCCGGGTCGGGATTGACGTGGCATTGAGCGGCCCCTCTGTCCCATGGGTCGGACCGGGCCCGAGATCATTGTTTTCAAGTTTACGAAAGTACGGCAGGCAGGCGTCCCAGCTCCATCC
>JBOIGK010000168.1:0-3221 GCA_050742695.1 Advenella sp.
CTATCAGACTTGGATAATCTGCCCTCGTCGGCTGTAGTGGCAAATGCGTTGCCAGGAGCACGCCTCGTTAAAGCGTTTAATCATTTGCCCGCAGGCGTGCTGGCGCAGGAGCCGGCTTCGGGCGGGGGGCGCCGGGTAATCTTTGTGTCAAGCGATCACGAAGACGCAAGCACGACAGTAGCCGCCCTGGTCGACAAGCTCGGATTTGCGCCTGTCAGTCTTGGCAAGATCGCGCAGGGTGGTCAGCTCATTCAGGCCCGAGATAAGAGCTGGGCGTCTTTGATTTTCCAGGATTTATTCAAAAGAGATTGAGTCATGTATAACCATGTAATCTGGCCTGAGCGTTTTGATCCAAAAACGTCGGCTATTTACGCACTCAATGACATTGACGTAACAGCGCCGCCTGAAGTCGTGTGGGCGTTGCTCATAGATGCGGAAAACTGGTCGAGTTACTTTCCTGCTGAAGACCAGGTGAAAATACTGACCAACGAGCGGAGATTGGCGCTCGGAACCCAATACAGTCGGGTAACTGTTGGTTTTTCCATGAGTCTTATCGTAACGGAGTTCGAGCCGTTCCGAAGGCTTGCGTGGGCGACTACGGTTGACGGCGATGAGAGTGGTTCGAGTGCTTACCACGGCTGGGTGATAACACCTACAGATCAGGGGTGTCACGTGTTGACGGAAGAAACGCAACAAGGTCCCTGGTTCCTCGATCTTCTCGGACAGAAATATCCTGGTGGACTTTATCGCTATCACCAGGAATGGGTCGAACGCCTTGCTGGTGCAGCCGAGGCGCAAACAGCAAAGTTAGCGCGCTAACTGGTTCTCACCCTAAGCGCAGTGTGTGAAATACAACTTCGCGCGAGTGTTTTTTGGCAGAACGTGCTGCGGCTCGCGGCAGCGACTCTATGGCTCTGCCTGCAACTGGAGAAAAATTGCATGAACATCGAACTTAAAGGCCGCAAGGCAATAATTACCGGATCAACTGCAGGTATTGGTCGCGCGATAGCCGAGGGGCTCGCGCGAGCGGGCGCTTCGGTCATCATTAACGGACGCAAAGAACAGCGTGTCGCTACCGCTTTAAAAGAGCTGCGCGATCTGTTCCCTAATGCCGATCTGACTGGCATAGTTGCTGATCTCTCGACGGCCGAGGGATCAGCAGCGCTTGCAGAGCAAGTGCCGGATGTTGATATCCTCGTCAATAATCTGGGTACCGCGCATCCCAACGGTTTCTTTGATCAGGACGACAGTGAGTGGCTTGATCTCTTCCAGCTCAATGTTATGAGCGGCGTGCGTGCCGCAAGGCACTATGTGCCAGCGATGGTTAAACGCGGTTGGGGAAGAGTCGTTTTTATTAGTAGCGAGTCGGCGATCAATATACCCAAGGAAATGATCGACTACGGCATGACAAAAACGGCACAGCTCGCCGTATCTAGGGGGCTGGCAGAGCTGGTTGGAGGAGCGGGTGTCACCGTTAACGCTGTTCTACCTGGCCCGACCCGCTCCGAAATTTTGTCTAATTGGATGAAAGGTACCGCTGAGGAGCAGGGCATCACCCAGGAGGAGGCAGAGCAGAACTTCCTGAAAATAATGCGTCCAACGACACTCATTAACCGTTTGACGACGACTGAAGAAATCGCAAACATGGTGGTTTACGTCTGCTCTGAGCAAGCCTGCGGTACGACCGGTGCAGCACTTCGCGTTGACGGCGGCGTCGTGCGCTCGATCCCTTGAGTTGGACTGGCTGCAAGACCGCAGGGGCGAACAACTTCTCCTGGCTGCTGAAAATCAGGCAGCTTAATAAAAATTTTAGGACAAAAGTATGTTTGAAGCAATTAACTGGCCGGCAGATATGAAACCTAGCCGATCTCCCATTCATTTTACTAATGAGCTCGAAGTTGCTGTCTCTCCTGAGACGATCTGGTCGCTTCTTATTGATACGATAACTTGGCCCCGATTTTATCCGGGAGTCAATCAGGTCGAACTGTTGGACGGACATGAGATGTTGCAACACGGCACTCGCTTTGAGACCAATTTGGCAGGGCAGGATATCTTGGCCTCGGTACAAGAGTTTGAACCCTTAACCCGCATAGCCTGGGGCGGAGGTCCAAAATTTTCTAGTGAGTCAAGAGCCTATCATGCGTGGATCATCACGCCAATCGCGGGTGGCTGTCACGTCTGGACGGAAGAGACAATGCAAGGACCACTTTGGCTTGAATTGGCCAAGCAATCTCCTGACGGCTTTTGGCGTACACATGAAAAACTTCTGGAAGATCTCGCTAAAGTGGCGCTCGAACGCGAAGCGTTGAGTATTTAAAAGAGCGCTTGCATACAGGAACGAGACATCCTGCGAACTGGCAGCAAGATGAGAAACGGGTAAGATGGCGTACGGAATAGCCCCCTGCTGCATCCCCGAATGGGCACCGCTCGCAATCTGGTATGAGGTGTAAAGCCCGCATCCGCGCCCCAAATAATCTATATCAGGCGCGCCCGCTCGACCACGATTGAGTGGGTTGCCTCTGCTGCCCGGCTTGGCCAGTCGGCATACGCTTCACGCAGCTGACGGCGTGCGATCTTGCCCACGGCAGTACGTGGAATATTAGCGACCGCAACGAACGCCTGGGGGAGCTGCCATTTGGCGAATCGTCCCAGCAAATGTAAACGCAGTGCTTCATCTTCGATAGTGGCGCCTTGCGCCAACACCATCAACGCGAGAGGCCGTTCACCCCATTTTTCATTTGGAATGCCGATGACTGTGCACTCAATAACTTCAGGCAATTCAAGCAGCGCATCTTCCAAGTCTTGAGGAGGGATCCATTCGCCGCCCGATTTGATCAGGTCTTCCTTTCTTTCCAGTACTTTCAGGTTACCGCTAGGGTCGATGTGACCGATATCGCCGGTGCACAGCCATCCATCCTCGGTCCAGCGGCCAGGCAAGTCCAGTTCAAAGTATTTGTCTGTCACGCATGCGCCTCGCACCTGGACTTCGCCAATCGAGTGTCCGTCATGGGCGAGCACGTGACCCTCCGATACGATCCGAATATCAACAATGGCCATCGGCTTGCCTTGGCTCAGGCGCCAATCGCCACTGACCAGGTCTACCGCCTTGTTGTGTCGGGGTTCAGGCCTGCTCACCGTAATAAAGCTAGCTGTCTCGGTCATACCCCACCCTTGGAGCAGTGTGATACCAAAACGCTCAAGGCGGTCAAACAGGTGCTGTG
>JBOIGK010000169.1:0-7592 GCA_050742695.1 Advenella sp.
ACTTTGCTCCAGCCGCAAGATTTTAAACTGCCTTGCTTCAATCTCACAGATCGTGCCGCTGCGACCCGTTACACCGTCCCGAAAATACCGGCGCCGCAACGGACCACATAACCACAGCGAGTCCCCCTGACGCATCGACCAGGCCACCTGTTCTGCCTGAGTTGCATACAGTACGGCGTCATGGTGTTCATTGCACATGATTATTTCATTTGTATATCTGTCACGCTGCTCGCTGCGGGTTTCAAGTGTGATGCGCAACACCGCCATGCCGTCGGGAAAATAGCGCAGACACGGGTCGGCAAGCAGGTCACCCAGCACTGTCATTTCATTAAGATATTGCTGCATCGCGCGCTCCACATCGTCAAAAGCAAAAAGGGCGACCCTGCGCCGCCCCTGTTTATTTGCCGGTTCAAGACCCGCCAGGCGTGCGGCAGACAGCACCCCACCCGGCAGCGGCAACTATTTCTTCAGAATTGCCTTGGTAATGGTGTCGGCGTTGTATTGCATCATCTTCAGATAAGTGGAGGCTGGCTCATCCGGGCCGGACAACGCATCCGAATACAGTTTGCCACCCACAGCCACGTTGCCTTCAGAGGCAATCTGTTTGATCAGGGCCGGATTGCTGATATTTTCCATGAACACTGCAGATCCTTTGTCTTCCCGGATCTGGCGGATAATCGCAGCAACATCCGCCGCAGTCGCTTCCGTCGCCGAGGAAGTACCTTCTGGCGCCAGCAAAGTCAGGCCATAGGCAGCGCCCAGATAACCGAAGGCATCATGCGAGGTAATGAGCGTGCGTTTATCTTTGGGCAATGTGGAGAACGCCGCTTTGACAGACTCATGCAGCGCCTGCAGCTTCTGCGTATAGGCACTGGCATTCGCCTTGTAAGACTCGCACCCTTCGCTGTCTACCTTGCACAAGGCATCGGCGATGTTTTTCACATAAATCATGGCGTTGGGCACAGACTGCCAGGCATGAGGATCATACTCGCCATGACCATGACCATGACCATGACCATGGTCGTGATCGTGATCGTGATCATCATGAGCCGACTCTTCCCCATGTCCATGTTCATCTTCGGTGTTTTTCAAGGGTTCAATACCCTTGGTCACCTCTACCACCGGTGCCTTGGTTTCGCTGGATTTTGCCAGCCGCTGCATAAACGTATCGAACTGCAAGCCATTGACCAGCACCAGGTCGGCGCGCTTGAATGCGATCACGTCCGCCGGCTTCGGTTCGTAAGCATGTGCATCGCCATTGGCAGGAACAATGGACTTGACCACGACACGGTCAGCACCCACCTGGCGGGCAAAGTCATCAATAATGGAAAAGCTGGTCACGACATTGACCGGTGCGGCGCTGGCGCCACTCATGAAAGCCATGCCAATAGCGCCGGAAATAAAAAGCTGTTTGAACACAATGTGCACGTGAAACCTCTGGATAAGAATGGGGGCTGCGCGCCCTCGCGCGACGAGCAGATGTATAGGGAATGCAATTTCAGTTATGTTATAACATAACATTAAAATCGTCAATAAATTCTGTACTTCCGGTCACCATTATTAGTCTGCCCAGTCCTTTTCCGCAGAAAAAGAATCAGGTATTCTTGAGCCTGCGAAGGTGGGGAGAAGCCTTCGCTTAAAATCAATTCAATATAAAGGAGTAAAGTACGATGCAGTATTTGGACGTACTGAAAGCATTTTTTGATACCGTAGGCGGTTGGGTGTGGGGGCCTGTCATGCTGGTGTTCCTGGTGGGAACCGGTGTCTATCTGACCCTGAGACTGGCGTTTTTGCAATTTACCATGTTGCCCTTCGCGCTCAAACAGGCGTTTACGCGCCATCCCAAAAAGAGCGATGGCAGCGATAACCAGGGAGATATTTCTCATTTTGGCGCGCTCATGACCGCACTGTCCGCCACAATCGGTACCGGTAATATCGCCGGCGTGGCTACAGCGGTGGTGTTGGGCGGCCCAGGTGCCGTTTTCTGGATGTGGATCACCGCCATTTTCGGCATGGCAACCAAGTTTGGCGAAGGCGTGCTGGCGGTCAAATACCGGATAGTCAATGAGCGCGGCCAAATGTCCGGCGGGCCGATGTATTACATTGAACGCGGCCTGAAATGGAAATGGCTGGCCATTCTGTTCGCGCTGTTTGGTACCCTGGCTTCCTTCGGCATCGGCAGCTCCGTGCAATCGAATTCGGTCGCGCACTCCATTCAGGAAAGCTTCGGCATTGATCCCCTGATGACTGGCATCGTGCTAACCGTCTTTACTGCTATTGTTATTCTGGGTGGCATCAAAAGTATTGCCACTGCGTCATCGTTTATTGTCCCGTTCATGGCCATTTTCTATGTCGCTGGCGGGCTGATCATTATTTTCATGCACCTGGATCTGCTGGGCCCCGCCTTTGCCACGATCTTTCGTGATGCCTTCAGTGGTGAAGCGGTCGCGGGCGGTGCCATCGGCACCGTCATCCGGTATGGCGTGGCGCGGGGCGTATTTTCAAATGAAGCAGGGATGGGTAGCGCGCCCATTGCCGCTGCCGCCGCAAAAACCGATCACCCGGTTCGCCAGGCGCTGGTGTCCATGACGGGCACTTTTCTTGACACCATTGTCGTGTGCAGCATAACCGGTCTGGTGCTGGTCATGGGCGGCATTTACACCAATGGTGAGACCGGCGCTGCGCTGACCACCCAGACATTCAATTTGTTGCTGCCGGGTCCCGGCGGCTGGATCGTCACCATTGGCCTGGTCTTCTTTGCCTATTCCACGATTCTGGGTTGGTGCTATTACGGCGAAAAATGTGCGTCCTATCTGCTGGGCGAGTGGTTTGTACTGCCCTATCGTATTATTTATGTGGCCAGTGTGATGATTGGCACGATTGCCAGCCTGGACCTGGTCTGGGCCGCTGCCGATACCTTCAACGGCCTGATGGCGGTACCCAACCTGATTGCACTGGTATTGCTCTCAGGGGTGATTGTCAAGGAAACCCGCGACTTTATCGCCAAACGTAAAAGTGGCGAACTGCCATAATTGAGCACCTGAGGCAACGCAGCAGTCTTTATGACTGCTGCAAGCCCTGGCGCCTGGCCACGACATAAGTACCACAAGTGCCTGCCAAAATAAGCGCGACTGCGGCGCACATGTCACAACAAGAAAGCATCAGGGCCGGTCTCCACCGGCCCTGCTCTATGCTGTACGCACCGCTTTGTGTTGCCACGACCCGATAAGTCGATGCACAGGACCCAGGCAGGCAATCATCGATACTGGTCGATATTTTTCTCGTTCAGCGCAACCGCACCCTCAGACTGATTCATCGGATCAAAAACAAACGCCTTTCCGAAACCCTGTACCAGCGTTGCGCGTACAGGCGTCAGACGATACATGGTGAAATCATCCAGGCCATCGAGCAATGCGACCGTCTTGCCCGCCCTCTGGCCAAGCAGCGTAACCGCCCTGACATGCTCGGCAGAACCCTTTTCTACCGGCGACGCAGTCACTTGATAATTGACGCGCAGGCGCGCATAAATGTTGCGCGCCCTGCTTTCATCTTCGATCAGAAGGATGTCCAGATCAGGCTGCGTCTTCAGGTTCTGGCCGTGAATAGCCAACGATGAAACCAGGATATAAAACTGGCCATCCATATACGCAAAGGGTGTATAACTGGCGCAAGGGGCATGCGCTGCATTGGTTGTTGCCATGATCAGGCTGAGGCACTCCCGGTGCAGCCGATCAATTTCGGGCGCCAACGTGAGCATTTCGATATTGTTACTCATATGAAAGTGTTCCATACTGTTTGAAAGGCGCCGCTGCTGGCGGCTGCATGCGGAACCAGTGCGCCTGACTCAGGAAAGTTTACCAGATCCCTGTCGTACGGCAGTTGCTGCTGATGGCCCCGATCGATGACCCGTTGGCGCCCGCCCAACGCCTGCGTCACGCCCTCCAACCCGCTGGCGCAGCCAGGCGCCCCGCGTCTATCGGGACCGGCAATAAAAAAACCCTGGTCTGTTGCACAGGCAATAGACCAGGGTGCTACCCTTTTTTACCAAAGTTTTATAAACCGCGATCAAACGCCACAATCACGGTCCTTGTCTCGCTCTTAATCCCAGTAAGTTTCCCTTTGGCCGCTCTTCATGGTTCCCAGCAGGGTGACTGCGTAGCAGATTTTGTCCATGACAGAATCAAACATATCGCTGTAGAAATGATGGCGGTGCATAGTAATACCCCTTTACAAGAAAAAATACACAGATTCGAGCTGTTGCGGCGAGAAAAGAAAAACATCCTGTCGAAACCTCTCACTGTGTATTAAGCAAGTTGCATGCCAGCTTTTTGCGTCAGCCATCCGCATCAATCGGCAGATAATCGGGTAAAAAACGCCCCATATTAGTACAAACCCTTGGAAATTGCCCGAACAGTAGGCGTCGTGCGTCGCCCTGTTGCATCAGGGCATACACTCCGGCCTGCTCCAGCCCGCATGCATCGTACGCAGTGACCGCCGCATTTGCGCTATTCGTTGTGTGAACACTGCCCGCACGGTTATGATGACGGCAACCCTAATTGACTCACAAGGACAGAATCATGATTCAGGCTTTTCTTCGACCCTTGCTGGCTATAACATGTGTGTTCGGTTCATATGCACAGGCCGCAACGCTCCAGGGTACAGCAATCTACCGCGAACGCATTGCCGCACCAGCCGATGCCATATTCGAAGCAAACCTGCAGCAAATTCAGACCGACGGCACACCGGGGCCAGTGGTGGGTCACGCGGCGCTGAACCCTGCCGGTCAGACACCATTTAAGTTTGAGATTGTCTACGACGCCACTATCCAGCCCGGGCAGCAATATCGTGTCAACGCCGTTCTATCGGCGCAGGATCGTGTCCTTTTTTCTGGTGCCGCACCGGTTACACTGCCCCAGGCGGCCAGCAAGCCGATCATGATTTTGATGAGAAAAGGCGCGCCGGAACATGCGGGAGCATCAGCAGCTTCGTCCGTTGCGCCTGCGGCGAGCCAGGATCCAGCCAAGGTAGCAGCCATGCCCGACAGCCCCTTGCGCAACACCTACTGGAAGCTGGTGACCCTGCACGGCAAGGCCGTCACGGCGCACGAGCAGCAACGTGAAGCACACATCGTATTTTCGGCCAGCGACGATCGACTCTCCGGAAGCAGCGGCTGCAATCGCATGATGGGCGGGTTCGAAGAGAAAGGCGATCAATTGAAACTGAAACAGGTGGCCGGAACCATGATGGCCTGCCCGCAAGGGATGGAAGTAGAAACCGCATTTCTAAATGCCCTGCTTACGGTGGCACGCTATAAAATCAGCGCAGAGCATCTGGATATGCTGGACGCCAGCGGCAATATTGTGGCCGGTTTCGACGCCGTCGCCCTACAATAAGTGCGCCAGGCAAATACGCCGGCCTGCGCCTATCCCTCGCGGCCGGGCGCGCCAACACCTTCTGACCCATTCTTTTTTATTTGACGGCGGCAACCATTTCCATGTACAGCATACCCACCCTCTTTTTACACGGCATCATTATCGGCATTGCCGCAACTGTTATCCTGGACATCTGGGCCCTTGTGGCAAAGCGCGCCTACGATGCAGCCCCGCCCAACTGGGCGCTGGCCGGACGCTGGTTTGCCCATATGAAAGATGGCGTCTACCGCCACGACAGTATTGCGGAGGCCATGCCTGTTCGCGGCGAACTGGCTATCGGCTGGATCGCCCATTACGTAGTCGGTATTGTGTACGGCATACTGGTCGTGGCGATCTGGTTCTTCCAGAATGCCAGTTACCCGACCCTGTATGCACCGTTGCTGGTTGGGCTGGTGTTGGCAACCTGCGCAGCCTGGTTCCTGATGCAACCCGGCCTGGGCCTGGGCGTGGCCGCCCGCAAGACGCCTGATCCCCTGCGCATGCGTCTACGCACCATCGTCAACCATGTGGTATTTACTCTTGCCTTGTACCTGAGCGCGCTTGCCCTGTCTGGCTATCTGCTCTGAATACGGGCCTGACGCCGGCGCTGTTCGCGCAACTGCACTTCATGGCCATCCAGGCTGAACTGCACGCGATACTGCACCAGCTTCACGGCCAGCGCTCGGTATTTAAACATGTACCGCAGTCCGATCAACATGGCCAGAATTCCGGCCGCCGCACCCACACCCAATGACCAGCGGGGGCCAAAAGCATCGGCTACCCAACCAACGAACGGCGCCCCAACCAGCGTGCCGCCCAGCGCAATAGCCATATAAATGGCCATTACCCGGCCACGCATGGCGGCATCGGTCGACATCTGCACGGTGCTATTGACGGTGGTATTGAAAGTCTGGGCGGAGATACCCAGGACAATCAGGATGACACCGAATACCCAATAGTTGGGAGACACGGCAGCCAGCGTGCAGCCAATACCGAAAATGCCGGCTCCCGTCAGAACGTAGGCAATGCGCGGACGTGCCCGCTTTGCCGCCAGCAATGCACCGCTGACCGAGCCAATGGCCATGGTTGACGAAAGCAGACCATATTCGTTTGCACCGATGTGAAAAACCGTGACGGACATCGTGGAAATATAAATGGGAAAGTTAAGCCCGAAAGTGCCAATCAGAAACAGCATCATAAATAGCGCTTTGAGGTCCGGGCGACTCCATACATACCGGAACCCTTCAACCAGGCTGCCACGCGTACGCGGAGCCCGTTTGCCGCGGTTGAGGTCCTCTACCCTTAGGTGAAGCAGCGAGGCGATCACGGCAAGATACGTGACCGCATTGATCACAAATACCCAACCAATCCCTACCCCGGCAATAAGCAAACCGGCAACGGCCGGACCGATCATGCGCGCGGCATTGAATGAGGCGGAATTGAGCGCGACGGCGTTGGACAGATCGGTATCGCCAACCAGCTCGGATACGAATGTCTGTCGTGCCGGACCATCAAAGGCGGTAATGCATCCTAGCAGCAGGGCGAAAACATATACCTGCCATAATTGCACCAGCCCGGTAAGCGTTAGCAACCCCAGCCCCAGGGCGAGCACGCCCATGACCGCCTGCGTAGCGATCAACAGCTTGCGCCTGTCCAGATAATCCGCAGCCATGCCCGTGAACGGAAGCAGAAAGATCTGTGGGCCGAACTGCAACGCCATGACAATACCGACTGCTGTTGCATTGTTATGAGTCAGATAGACCAGAACCAGCCAATCCTGTGCGGTACGCTGCATCCAGGTGCCCACATTGGACACAACGGCGCCCCCCGCCCAGATTCGATAATTTCGAATGGCAAGAGATCTGAATGTGCCGCTTTTGATGGTACCCACAACTTCCCCCGGCCATGCCGAAAAATGGTTCTGAAGGTCAACGAAACGCAGGTGCCGTCGTCCCGCTCAAGTCGGCACGACAAGCGACGCAAGGTCGTCGGCGATGATGCTGCGCGTATATACCGCAGTTGCGGTCAGTGACTGACGAGTCGCTTGAGCAGCTCTATGGCTTTGGCCAGCGATTCCTGTTCTTTTGTGTTGTAGCAGGCGTAAATTTCCCGCACCAGCCAGTCTTCCCTGGCGGCACGACTGGCCTGGATCATCGTGAGAAACCGCGGTGTCAGTGACAG
>JBOIGK010000170.1:0-3435 GCA_050742695.1 Advenella sp.
GAGAAATTCCGTGCGATCCTCCTGGTTCCAGCAGGATATTTTTGACTAAAACACTCTAAATGCTACGTTGTATGTTGACCCAACGCAGGTGGGCTGTCCTGAACTAACCTACGGCCCCTCTTGGTGCTGCTGCAACCCATCATCAAGCAATAGCCATTGCTGCTTGCTCGACATCCAAATATGGCATGTCGGATCAAATCGCTCGGGACTATCCAGGGTCCCGAGCGAAACACCAACTACGTTTCTGCTTTTGCGTTCTGAGAATAATGTAGATCCGCACTTAGTACAAAACCCGCGCCTTAATCCACTACCTGAAGCAAACCAACCGACCGGACCGATTACTTTCAAGCTATCCAATGGAATCATCACCCGGGGGTAAAATGCCGATCCCGTCGCCTTTTGGCATTGATTGCAATGACACACTCTAATATTCAGCGGTTCGGCCCCGCTTTCATATTGGCATTCCCCGCATAAGCAGCTTCCTATAATTACCGACATTTTTCTTGCCCCCACCCTTATGAAAATACAATCGATTACTCATTCATCATTCCAGTAGATCTATGTTTCTCGGTTATTCATAATATATCGACTGGTAAATCCTCCCGCCTTGTTCAGACGCGTTTTTCTGTCCCTATACGCCTTCGCTATATTTCGGCAGGCGATCGGCAATATCGTGCCATGGTGCTTTGTCACTAACATACACGTGCAACTCGGGCTTGATGCCTGGGTCAGAATCCAAGCCTCCTAGCGGCAACCCATAGCAAGACTTATCGTCATCGAATTTGCTGAATATTGGAGAGCCGCAACTGCTGCAAAACCCGCGATGCGTTCCTGGTGAAGACTCGTAGAATCTCATTAATTTCTCGCCTTGCAAAAATTCAAAATCTCGCACCTCCACACTGGCCCGACTTCGAAAAGCAGCCCCATGCGCCTTACGACACATTGAACAATGACAATTCAACGCGCCGGTTAACGGTCCGTTTATTTGATATCGAATACCTCCGCAGAGGCAACTTCCCTGAAGTTTGGACATTTGGCGCTCCTGATCAATGGATCAATAGTAGCAGGCAAATATGAACCAGTCCCGATCTGGCCTGACATATACTGCTTGATGACCCGGCGTTAAATCCGCAAACGCCACCATCTTTCAGCAACTACCGGTCTCTACCGTCACCTGCTATCAGGCATGCAACATGCGCGAGTAATCGAGCGCGTTGGATCGGCCGTCCCCCCTCAGTATTGATGTATGATTTATGACGAGAAGTTGTAAACAAGCCCTTGCCATAACAAACTATAGGAGACGAGCTATGCCCAAATTTGTAACGATCGGATATGGGGATCGGGAAGGCTACGATCGCACCGCAGTGGACATCCGAAACGCTGCCCATGCACACGACGCAAAATTACAGCAAGCCGGCGTATTGATGGGTATTGCGGGTCGCCCGGTGCAGGTGCGCAATGCCGACGCGGCCCAGGTTACAACGACGAACGAGCCATTCATGAGCTCATCCTTGCCGGTGGCCGGCTTTGCCATCATAGAGGCCAAAGACATGGCCGAGGCCATAGAGATGGTGTCACGAACCCCCTGCGCTGTCGCGCACGGTGTCGTTGAAGTGTGGCCACTGGAACAGCCGTCGTAACCCAGGCACGAGGATGACAGCAGGTGGTCCGACACAATTGCGTGCGCTTGGGCCCGTATCAGGTAGTGAAGCTTTACCATTTGCTTTAACCGCGGCTCGCATATAAAATCTCGCATCTTTACCCTTTCCCACCTGATGTAAAAAGCAATGAGTGCATTTTGTGTATTCGGCATGACAGATGTCATTGCCAGACAATCGGCAAGCAAGAAATCCCCTCCTGCCGAATGGAGTGCTTCTACGGAGGCTTTCTACGACGACTACGAAGAACACATATACAAGACAGGCACCCATCGGCAGGTATCGCTCACCTTCGATGCTCCGCAGTTTTGCCAGGACTGGATTGATCTTGCCAAAAAGCATATGCGGACACGCGGCCTTAAAATTATGTATCGTGGACAGGTAACCGACAAACTTGGCATGCCCCGAATCAACAAGAAAACCAATGAGCCGATTATGGGCTGGGTTCCTTATGATGGGGGCTGGGAACCGCAGCCAGAAACCCGCGCATTTTTATAAAATGATGCTTTTAGGTAGCCATAGGCACTTAAATTGAATATGACGCTCTTAGACAACACCATGCAGAGCAAGCACTCAGAAAATTAACGATCCTTGAATATCCCTTACCGCGACAGGCCTTATAATTGGGCTGTCTCCTCATCTGTTGTTTGGGTGATTTACCAGCCTTGACGGCTGGTTTTTTTTGCCTATCGAGAACAGTGTATAGTGGTTGCTTACACAAGGAGATGTAGTGAATTTCTTTCAATGGGCTAATCAGCAGTTGACCCGGTCCCCTAACCTATTTGTGGGGAGATATCGGAAAGGCCCTCAATATACAATGCCGTCGGTGCAAGGAGATATATTCAAGTTTTATCTCAACGGTGGCGGCACGGTAACTGTGTATGAATCCGCGTTCGAAGCAGACACTTTCGCCCTCGATATCGCGTTCTTAGAGCTGTGCGAACAGAATGAATCCCGGCATTTCAAAATCAATGATGAAGGCACATCGTTGGACAAACAGCCACATGGCAGAGTCCGGACGATGCCGAGCTGCGATCGCGAGATCCATGAGTTGGGATAGCCGGCAAAATAAACCTACCAGATTAAAAGTAACTACTGCCCAATTGGCTTCTGAGCTACTAAGCTTCTGCAACCTGCATTAAATTGGCTTGTTCCAGCAGCTTAGCCCGGCTAGCGTCCAGTACGGCGCCTTTGCGAGCCACCGTGATAGCTGGTCTGCCTTCAACTGGCCTGCTGTACTTCGGATCTACTTTTGCCGTCGACATGGCGTACTGGCAAACTTTGTATGTCCAACCCAGTCACACAATTTGCGTTAACACTAAGCATAGACGGATCGCTTCTACGTTGATGAAATATATAGATTCCACATTGCCCGCAGAAATAGTGTCGAGCTTTTCCTGTATTCCAGCGATACTCCCGCATCCCGTCCCGGCCATCGATGACGTCGAAGTTTTCCATTTGAACTGAAAGCATGTGGGCAGCGCGCTTGGAACACAAGGTACAGTTACAGCTAACCACTTCATTAATGTCTGCATCGAATGCGAATCTGACGATATTGCAGTGGCATGCGCCTATGTATTTCATGGTCGTTCCCATAAGAATTTATGTTGTGAACAATAAGCTGGATTTTAACAATGCTAACTTTGAAGTACACCTGCCACTCAAGATAGAGCGTCGACGTACGTCGTCGGTGGCTTCAGAAATTGTAGACTCGCTGGCAACCGAAGTTTGTTCCTGTTACAAAGAAGACCCAAAAACAAAAACGCCCCGAAAAGGA
>JBOIGK010000171.1:0-3786 GCA_050742695.1 Advenella sp.
GTTATTGGCTTTGACCCCCAGGAGCCGCTGGCCGCGCCTTTTATTTCAAGTGGCATACGTCCCAAAATTGCCATCTTGCGCGAACAGGGCTGCAACAGCCAGGTAGAAATGGCCTGGGCCTTCGATAAGGCGGGTTTTGACGCCTACGACGTGCATATGACAGATCTTTTGTCCAGTCGTACGTCGCTTAACGACTATCAGGCCATGGTGGCGGTTGGCGGCTTCAGTTATGGAGATGTGCTTGGCGCCGGCGAAGGGTGGGCGCGCACCATCCGGTTTAACTCGGCGTTGTCTGCGCAGTTCGCAGCCTTCTTCGCGCGGCCCGACGTATTTGCGCTGGGCGTGTGTAATGGATGCCAGATGCTGGCTACGCTGGCTGACATGATCCCCGGCGCGCAGGATTGGCCACGATTTACCTATAATCAGTCAGCCAAGTACGAAGCCCGCCTGAGCCTGGTGCAGATTGAACAGTCTCCATCTATCTTCTTTAATGGTATGCAGGGCAGCCGCTTGCCGATCGCGGTGGCGCACGGCGAGGGCTTTGCCGATTTTGGTCTGCAAGGCGATATCAATGCCGTTCAGACAGCCTTGCGTTATGTATCGAACACGGGTTTTGTCACAGAAGCCTATCCGGCCAATCCTAACGGTAGCCCTCAGGGTATTGCCTCTGTCACGACGGCAGATGGCCGGTTCACCATTATGATGCCGCATCCGGAAAGGGTCACGCGCAATGTCATGATGTCCTGGCACCCGAACAACTGGGGCGATCAGGATTCGGGCGGCGACTACACGCCGTGGATGCGCATGTTCATGAACGCCCGTGTGGCCATGGGGTAGAAAACGGTTCGCACAGCGGGAAATTTCTCGCTGTATGGGCAAACCTGGTTGATTCCGTCCGGGCGCAAGCGTATAATTTTGCTTTGCGCCCGGAGTTATTTCATGCGTCTCATTCAAAAAGCGCTTACCTTTGACGATGTTCTTCTGGTACCTGCGTACTCAAATGTGTTGCCGCGCGACACGTCTCTCAAAACCAAACTTACCCGTAATATCACACTGAATATTCCGCTGGTATCGGCAGCCATGGATACGGTTACCGAAGCACGTCTAGCCATCGCGATGGCGCAGGAAGGCGGGATCGGGATCATCCACAAGAACATGACTGCAGATGAGCAGGCCGCAGAAGTGGCTCGCGTCAAACGTCATGAATTCGGGATTGTCATCGATCCGGTGTCGGTCACCTCCGACATGAAAGTGCGCGATGCCATTGCCCTGCAGAAAAAGCATGGCATCTCCGGTCTGCCCGTGGTAGACAATGGCAAGGTGGTTGGCATCGTGACCAATCGGGACCTGCGTTTCGAAGACCGTCTTGATGTGCCGCTCACCTCGGTAATGACACCCAAGGAACGGCTGATTACCATGCATGAAGGCGGCACGCTGAGCGAAGCTCAGGCCTTGATGCACAAATACCGTCTGGAACGTGTATTGATTGTTAATGACGATTTTGAATTGCGCGGGCTGGCTACCGTCAAGGATATTGTTAAAAATACTGAACACCCCTACGCGTGCAAAGACGAATTCGGTCAATTGCGTGTCGGCGCAGCGGTCGGCGTGGGCGAGGGCACCGAAGAACGTGTACGCAAACTTGTGGCAGCCAATGTCGACGTTATTATCGTTGATACCGCGCATGGCCACTCCCAGGGCGTGCTTGATCGCGTACGCTGGGTTAAAGATAATTTCCCGGAGATAGACGTGATTGGTGGCAATATAGCCACTGCCGAAGCTGCCAAGGCGCTGGTCGATGCCGGCGCAGATGGCGTCAAGGTGGGTATTGGCCCGGGTTCAATCTGCACCACGCGGATCGTCGCGGGCGTGGGTGTTCCTCAGATCACGGCCATTTCCGATGTTGCCAAGGCGCTGGAAGGCACTGGCGTGCCACTGATCGCCGACGGCGGTATCCGCTATTCTGGCGACGTCTCCAAAGCGCTGGTTGCGGGCGCCTTCGCCTGCATGATGGGCGGCATGTTCGCAGGCACTGAAGAGGCGCCGGGCGAAGTCGTGCTGTTCCAGGGGCGCTCCTATAAGTCCTACCGGGGCATGGGCAGTCTTGGCGCAATGGAAAAAGGGTCTGCCGACCGTTATTTCCAGGATCCAGCCAACAACGCCGACAAACTGGTGCCCGAAGGTATTGAAGGCCGCGTGCCATACAAAGGCAGTGTGCTGGCCATCATTTATCAGTTGGTCGGCGGTATCCGTGCTTCCATGGGCTATTGTGGTTGTGCCTCGATTGACGACATGCGCACCGTACCGCAATTTGTAGAGATTACCTCTGCCGGTGTGCGCGAATCGCATGTACATGATGTGCAAATCACCAAAGAGGCGCCGAACTACCGCGCTGATTAAGCGCAGGCTCAGCAGTGGCGCCATGTATGTGGTGGCACACTGCGCGATCGACACCGAAACCCGGTACAAAACCCGGCACCGTTTATGACAGTGCCGGGTTTTTTGTTGTTTCATTTTGAGCTGGTATGAGCATCGTTTGGGCGCTTTGGTGTCCAACTTTTCCATGCAGTTCATTCGGTCGTGGCAGATAGCTGCACGCAACGTGGCTATCGGCCGAGCAAGCGAGGCGGCCCAGGTGATCTCAGCCGACCGATGGGATAATAATCAACATCGATAAATCAGTGACCAATATTCCGTCCGGGCAATGTTGCTGTGCGTTATTACAGCGAAGACAGTTCCAGCAATTTATCGGCGACCAATTTCGGCGCCAACAGCGGGGCGGAATGCGAGCTGTTCAGTTCTGCCCAAATCCAGTCTGACTGATCCTTTACCCAGTCATGTGTGCGGGCGACAGGCCTGTAGGGTGGGGCAGTGCTCGCCAGATAAATTTTCTTCACACCAGCACCTAACGGTGCGTTCAGCGAGAGCGCACTGGCGTATGTATTGATTGGATGTGGCGTCAATTTTCCTTGAGCGAATGTGTATTGCTCGGTATCGGCGGGAATGCCCAGATGAATCGGATCGGGTGCGGGAATGCCATATCCATGGTGAGCCTGAGCCGAGGCTGTCAATGCATTGACCACCTTATCGGGCAACGTCGCAAACGTGGACTGACCTGAAGGCAGCACAAAGGCATCCAGGAATACAAGACGGTCCAGGCGATCTGCGATACGGTCGGCCACGCCGCTGATGATCAAACCGGCAAAACTGTGGCCGACGAGAATGACGTTGGCAAGCGTCTGATTGCCGGGCTGGTTATCTGCAGAATGGGCAAGTGCCGGCGCCGATTGCGGGTGCAATATTGCGGTTTCGATATCCTCAATGAACGTGTCTAACGAAATAGCCGCTGATAGCTCGTTCGCACGCTCTCCCAGACCGGTCAGCGTGGGGATGTATACGGTATGCCCCTGATCCCGCAGTTGTTGCGCAACCGCGTTCCAGACCCAGGCTCCGTGCCAGGCGCCATGGACCAGCATAAAGGTTTTTGCTGTGGAAGCAGGATCGGTAAAGGGTTGATTTCGGGCATTTTTCATTGATACAGGGCCTTTGGTATTTGAGCGAAACAAGGGGTAAAACAGACGCGCTGTCCGGGCGTGCTGTCTCGTGTATGTGCGCCAAACGATCGCGCTTGCGTCCGGGAGCGCGTCGTGCAAAACAAGCCTGACTGTCACATCTTATGCGCAGCCAGGTTTTGACACGGTTTTGGGCGTCACTGCCATTATAATGTCGTCTTCCAATTTCTTTTCTTTTGTCCTCAGGCGGATATAGCATGCATCAGCGGATTCT
>JBOIGK010000172.1:0-7394 GCA_050742695.1 Advenella sp.
ATATGATCCTGCCCGCAATCACGATGTCAGTAATTCCCATGGGGATTGTGGCCCGCACCATCCGTGCCCTTGTCAGCGATATTCTGTCGCGGGAGTTCATGGTCGGACTGCAGGCTCGTGGCCTGGGTCGTGGCCGAATGTTCATGCATCTGGTCAAGAATGTGGCGCCCACTGCCCTTTCCGTAATGGGGCTGCAACTGGGCTATTTGCTGGGCGGTTCGATTCTAATCGAAACCGTTTTCTCATGGCCCGGAGCCGGGTTTCTGCTCAATTCAGCCGTGTTCCAGCGAGACTTTCCCCTGCTGCAAGGCACGATCCTGATCATGGCGATCTTTTTTGTGCTGCTCAACCTGCTGGTCGACACCGTTCAGACCCGGCTTGATCCCCGTATTCAAAGGTAACACAATGACCGATTATTCCCTTAACAGGAACGTAGATTTGCTGCTCGTGCCGGCGCACCGCTCGGCGGGATACTGGAGCGGTGTCATGGGCAATCTGCGCCGCAACAAGGTTGCGATGCTCGCCGCCTGTCTGTTGCTGCTCCTGTTGCTGATGGCGATCCTGGCGCCGTGGATCATGCCGGTTGATCCTTATAAATCTTCGATTATTCACCGGCTCAAGCCGATCGGCACGGAAAACTACCTGCTGGGCACCGACGAGCTGGGGCGCGATATGCTGTCCCGTCTGATCCTGGGTGCCCGGCTGTCGCTGTTTATGGGCATTACACCCGTAATAATTGCGTTTGCAATCGGAGGGGCGATAGGCATTATCGCGGGTTATGCCGGTGGGCGTATCAATGCGGTAATCATGCGTCTGACCGATGTGCTGTATGCATTTCCTTCCGTGTTGCTGGCGATCGCGCTCTCGGGTACGCTGGGCGCCGGCACTGGCAACGCCCTGTTGTCGCTGACCGTGGTGTTCATTCCGCAAATCATTCGCGTGGCCGAAAGCGTGACCACCCAAATGCGCACTCAGGAGTTTGTTGATGCCGCCAGAACATCGGGTGCATCACCGGTCAGGATCGTGTTCAGTCAGGTGCTCAATAATGTGCTGGGACCCATTTTCGTTTTTTCCACCAGTCTGATTTCCGTCTCCATGATCCTGGCATCGGGGCTGTCCTTTCTTGGCTTGGGTGTCAAACCACCAGAGCCCGAATGGGGGCTCATGCTCAATACCCTGCGCACTGCCATCTACACCCAGCCGGTGATCGCAGCATTGCCAGGCCTGATGATTTTCATCACATCGATTTCCTTCAACGTCTTTTCTGACGGGCTGCGCCAGGCGATGGATATCAAGGAGTAATATTGTGACAACCACATTGACCCAGCCCCAGGATATTGGCGGACCGGCCCAGCCCTTGCTTATTGTGAAAAACCTGCTGAAGCACTTCCCTTTGAAAACGCCGTTTTTCAGTCGTGCCGCCGCTGCCGTACAGGCTGTAGACGACATTAGTTTCGATGTCATGAAAAACGAGACCCTGGGTATTGTTGGGGAGTCCGGTTGCGGCAAATCGACAACGGCCAGGCTGCTGATGCAACTGTTGCAGCAGGACCGAGGGGAATTGATTTTCGACGGACAGACTGTCGGCAGCGCGCAGTTGCCGATGAAATCATTCCGGCGCCAGGTGCAAATGGTTTTCCAGGATAGTTATTCATCCCTGAATCCGCGCATGACTATTCTGGATACCATTGCGTTTGCTCCGATCGTACATGGCATGTCCCCTCGGCAGGCGGAGCGTGAGGCGCTACAGCTGCTGGAAAATGTGGGCCTGGACCCGCAACGCTTTGCCGGACGGTATCCTCATGAATTGTCCGGCGGGCAACGCCAGCGGGTCAATATTGCGCGGGCAATTGCCCTGAAGCCACGCTTGATTATTCTTGATGAGGCCGTCTCTGCGCTGGATAAATCCGTCGAAGCCCAGGTGCTGAATCTGCTATCGGATCTGAAGAAAAAATACAACCTTACATTTGTCTTCATTAGCCACGATCTGAGTGTGATCGAGTACCTGTGTGATCGGGTCCTGGTCATGTATCTGGGCAAGGTGGTAGAGCTGGGCACGACCCGGCAGGTGCTCAATACGCCTGCTCATCCTTATACAAAGGCGTTACTGGCGTCGGTACCCACAACAGATCCGGATCGGCGCACTGAAAAGGCGCCGCTGGCCGGGGATCCGCCCAATCCCATAGAACCGCCTTCCGGTTGCCGGTTTCATCCGAGGTGCAGTCAAATGATCCCGCAGTGTAAATCCAATATGCCGCTGTTGCTGACGCATCGTCCTGGGCATCAGGTGGCGTGCATTCGCGTCAACGACCGCATTGGCCAAAGCGTGAGCACGGCTCAGCAAGAATCTGCAGGTATGTCGACCTAAGAGGATCACCATGAATACACAAACGATTACGTCTATGGACGAGTCCAACAGCGCTCATCCCGCCACAGGCGAGCCGGCCGGCAACGCCATTTCAGTGACTGATCTGACGGTTGCCTTCGAACGCGCGGGCAAGACGATACGGGCGGTCAACGGTGTCTCTTTTCACGTAGCCAAGGGTGAAACCTTGGTGCTTATCGGCGAATCGGGGTCGGGTAAGAGCGTGACGTTGCGGGCATTGATGCGCCTGCATCCCGAAAGACAAACCCGGCAAAGTGGCTCGATCCAGATCAATCGGCAAGAGGTATTGCAGATGGACCGGCGGCAGTTGCGCGCGCTGCGAGGCAAGAAAATCGCAATGGTATTTCAGGAGCCGCTATTAGCCCTGGACCCTGTCTATACAGTGGGACAGCAAATGATGGAATGCATTCGCACGCATCATCAGATCAGCGCCCAGGACGCTCGTGCCCGTGCGATCGAGGCGCTGGAAGCGGTACGGATCCCGAGCCCGGAAAAGCGCCTGGCGGCATACCCTCATGAGATGTCGGGTGGCATGCGTCAGCGGGCGATGATCGCGCTGGCACTGTCCGCCCAGCCTGAAGTGTTGCTGGCCGATGAACCGACAACAGCCCTGGATGCGACGGTGCAGATACAGGTGCTGATTTTGATGCGCGAATTACAAAAGCAATTAGGGCTGGCCATTGTTTTTGTCACACACGATATTGGCGCGGCAACGGAAATGGCGGACCGGGTCGCCGTCATGTATGGCGGGCGAATCGTCGAAGAGGGCAACATTCGGGAAATTTTGCAAGATGCTCGCCATCCCTATACGCTGGCGTTGCTCAAGAGCCGTCGTCATGGCATGGAGCGAGGCAAGCCGCTGGATGTGATACGTGGTTCGCCTCCTGATCTGGCCAATTTGCCGCCTGGCTGCCCATTTGCTGCGCGCTGCGAACATGTGCTGGCGCGTTGCGCAACAAGCGTGCCGCAGACGACCAAGATCAGTCAAAGTCATCAGGTGCAGTGCCATTTGGCAGCTGCCTGATAGCGATCCCGTATCAACGATTTTTTAAACAGGTAACGAATAATGGATATGAATGAACACAACAGTGTCGGGCGCATCAATGGCGCGCGACTTTGGGCCTCGCTGATGACGCTGGCTCGTATCGGCGGCACGGAAAAAGGCGGTGTAAATCGTCTGGCGTTGACCGAACTGGACAGGGAAGGCCGTCATCTGTTTGTTCAGTGGGCAAAGGAGATTGGCTGCACCATCCGTGTGGATGAACTGGGCAATATCTTTGCCCGCCGTGAGGGGCTGGACCCGCAATTGCCGCCAGTCATGACCGGCAGCCATATCGATACGCAGCCGACCGGTGGCAAGTTTGATGGCAATTATGGCGTATTGGCGGGACTCGAGGTACTACGCACGCTGAATGATCTGCAGATCAGGACGCAAGCGCCGCTTGAGGTCGCCGTGTGGACCAACGAAGAGGGCTCGCGCTTCGTGCCTGTCATGATGGGATCGGGTGTCTATGTCGGGGCATTTTCTGCGCAGACTGCATTGCAAAGCACCGATACCCATGGTATCAGTGTTGCCGCCGCGCTCGCGGACATTGGTTACGATGGCGCTGTGCCGTGCAGGGCTACACCAGTGAAAAGTTATTTTGAAGCTCACATTGAGCAGGGACCGGTGCTGGAGCAACGCTCGCATACCATTGGCGTGGTAACAGGCGCGCTGGGTCAGCGTTGGTATGATGTCCAGGTGCAGGGGGTAGAGTCACACGCCGGTACGACACCCATGGAACTGCGCAGGGATGCATTATTGCCCGCAATGCGCATCATGAGCGAAGTCAACGAGATTGGTCGTCGCTACGGAGAAGATGGGCGTGGTACGGTTGGCTGGGTTGATGTATATCCCAATTCGCGCAATGTCATTCCGGGACGGGTGCGGTTCTCTGTGGACCTGCGCGCGCTAACCGACGACGACCTGTCTGCGATGTCTGCCGATTTCCAGCGCTATTGCGATGCCATTGCCGATAAGTATCAGGTACAGATTCACGCCGAAGAAGTGGTTTATTTTCCTCCTCAGGCATTTGCCGCGGCGCAAGTTGCTGCTGTGGAAAAAAATGCTACCCGATTGGGCTATCGGCATTCCAGGCTGGTTAGCGGCGCAGGCCATGATGCTGTATACCTGGCGCGAATATGCCCGGCAGCGATGATTTTCATTCCCTGCAAGGATGGCATCAGTCACAATGAAATTGAAGATGCCTTGCCGGAGCACGTGGAAGCGGGATGCAACGTCCTGCTCCATTGTATGCTTGATGAAGCCGGTGTGGTGTAAAGGACATATCATGGAACAGTATGCCTTCGCCTCGATCACCGAACTGGCCCGCAGTCTGGCAACGAACAACGTGACTGCCGAGTCGCTGACGAACTACTTTTTGAACCGGATAGAGAGGTTGAATCCTGTATTGCATGCTTTTGCGCGCGTCTTCCCGGATCAGGCGCTGGCGCAGGCACGCCAGTCCGATGAGCGGCGGCAACAGGGAAGGGCGCTGGGTATGCTCGATGGCATACCGTTGGGCATCAAAGACTTGTGTGATATCGAGGGCACGATAACGGCTTGCGGTTCCAGGCAGTGGGAAACCCGGACCAGTGCCCGAACCGCCGATGCGGTGCATCGCTTGCGAGCCCATGGCGCGGTCATTATCGGCAAGACGCACACGGTAGAGTTTGCGTTTGGCGGCTGGGGAACCAATGCTTTGCTGGGAACGCCTCGCAATCCCTGGGACAGGAACCATCATCGCGTGCCCGGTGGCTCCTCAAGCGGTTCGGGTGTTGCGGTTGCCGCCGGCCTGGTGCCGGGAGCACTGGGTACCGATACCGGCGGATCGGTGCGGATTCCCGCCGCGCTCAACGGTATTACCGGTTTGAAGACGACAGTTGGTGCGATCAATGCCGACGGTGTGTATCCATTGTCCCGGACGCTGGACAGCGTGGGGCCCATGACCAGGACCGCCGATGATGCCGCCTTGCTGCTGCAGGCGCTGACGCATGCGCCGGGTCAGACAGTACAAAGCATGACGTACCTGGCCCAGGATAATGCTCACGAGCTGGCGGGGATACGGGTGTGCGTCCTGCCCGAGGATGACTATGGTGTGCAAGTGCAGCGTGCGGTACGCCTGGGTTTGCGCGATATGGTCAGGATGGTCGAAATGGCCGGCGCAACAATTGTGCGCGAAGCGCCTCCATTCAACTTTCAAGAGGCAATGAGCGATTGCGGAAAGTTGATTGCAGCCGAGGGATGGCGCGTGCACAGGGAGTATATTCAGGACCCGAGCCTGCATTTCGGGCCTTTTGTGCGTGATCGCCTCATGGCCGGAAAGGGCATATCGGATATGCAATACCAGGATCTGCTGGGTGCCCATCTGAATATGCAGGCAGTTTGGGCGCACTGGATGGCCGATAAAGATACCTTGATGCTGCCCACCACGCCTTTTGGCCCGATACCGCTTGCGCAGGTGGACGAGTCCGGTACACCGCTGGGCTACTTTACCCGTTTTGTGAACTGGGTCAATGGTTGCGCTTTGGCGCTGCCTGCCGGTTTTGACCAAACCAACCTGCCTGTCAGCGTACAGCTGGCTGGCAAGGCGGGAGACGAACTTATGCTACTGCGCATCGGCAGCACTATTCAATCCCTGACGGCCTGGCATTCCTACACGCCAACAGTTGACTAGCGCGGCTGCGCACAAATGTCGCATATATGTCACAAATGTAATAAAAACGCTAAGCGTATTCACTATGGGGGAAAACCCGCATGGCCTAAGAGAGTAAAATCATTGCCTGGGCAAGAATCGTGCCAACTTTGCGTGCCGGTTAACTAAACCGGCCGGATCCAGCTTCGTTGCGAGATGCGTCTTTAACCCTATGATTGCAAATGTAATTACGTTTAAAACTGGGACTAATTCAATTGCAGTTAGATTATTGTCATACGCAATATAAATGCTGTAATCCTGATTAAAACACCATCGCACCTTCGAGTGCGAACCGCCGGAACTGGTCATTTTCCGAGGTAGCCGGTTCCTTTACATAAATGTATCTAATCTTTATATTGCTTCAAATCTGAATCGTTTCTGAACCATTCGGGTACGAAGAATGATGACCATCCCTGAGGAGATTTGATACATGAAAAAGACTTTGCTTGCTGCAGCACTGGCCGTCGGCTTTACCGGCGTAGCCTACGCAGAAACTTCCGTAACCCTGTATGGTATTGTCGATGCCGGTATTGGCTATCAACAGACCAAAGTGACGCAGGGCGATGCCTATACCAAAACACGTGATATCGGGTTGATCAACGGCGTCAGAAACGGCAATCGTTGGGGAATGAAGGGTGTAGAAGACCTGGGCAACGGCACAAGCGCCATTTTTCAATTGGAAAGTGGCTTTGACCTGGGCAACGGCAGATCCGCACAGGGTGGCCGTCTGTTTGGTCGTTATGCCTATGTCGGTCTGACCGGCGCCAACTGGGGTACGCTGAGTTTGGGTCGCCAACTCAACGTTGCGGCAGATACAGTCTCGTCGCTTAATCCTTTCGGCGTCGCCTACATGCAGGCCGGTGTGCTTTCTGGCGCATTTGGTGCTTCAACATACGCCCGTATGGACAACTCGATCAAATATGTAAGTCCTGATCTTTCCGGCTTCAAGGTTGGCGTCGGCTATGCTGGCGAGAACACCAAAACCACCGGCAGCGACGGCTTCGAAGATTTCGAGGAACGTGATACTTCCAACTGGATCACGGCGGGTATCTCTTATGATAACGGGCCAATCTCTGTCGGCGCATCTTACGATCGCTTCCGCACAGACGTCCGTTTTTCAGACGCTGATGATGTCAAGGGCACGACAAATATGTGGAATCTGTTTGGCGCCTATGATTTTGACGTCGTCAAACTGTATCTGGGCTACGGTCAGGTTCGCGGTTCCATGGCCAACGATGTTATCGTGGCTAGCGGTGTCGGAAGTACAGGTCTGA
>JBOIGK010000173.1:0-7358 GCA_050742695.1 Advenella sp.
AAAGGCTGCAGCCAATATTTCAACCACGCTTAAAGCGCTCCTGGTTTAACTCACGTGAAGGAACTTCCATGAAGACATTTTTTCTTAACGGTCTGCTGGCTCTTGGCCTGGCAGCACCCGCCCTTTCTGTCGCTGCCGATGCGCCATTGCGCGTGGTCACCGACGCCACCTTTCCACCCATGGAATTTTTTCAAGACGGCAAGCCTACCGGTTTTGATATCGAGCTGATTCATGCACTGGGCAAGGAAATGAACCGCCCGATAGAATTGACCAACATTGACTTCAAGGGTCTGATTCCTGCCATTGTGTCCGGTCGTGCAGATGCAGCCATCTCAGGCATCTACATTACGCCTGAGCGTAAAAATGTTGTGGACTTTACCGATTCGTACTACGCCGGCGGCCTGGTCGTATTGACCAAGAAAGACAACAATATCAAAACCCTCAAGGATCTGGATGGCAAGAAAGTCTCGGTCCAGGTAGGAACCAAATCGGTCAACTATCTGACCGAGCATTTGCCCAAAGTCCAGCGCGTCGAAGTGGAAAAGAATGAGGAAATGTTCAACCTGGTCAAGATCGGCCGCGCTGATGCGGCAGTGACCGGCAGGCCGGCTGCCAAACTCTACGCCCAGCACAATCCGGACTTCGTCGTTCTTGACGAGCAAATCACCACTGAAGAATACGGCGTTGCCGTGAGCAAATCACAATCGCAAGTACGTGATGCGCTGAACGCAGCGTTAAAGAAAATCCGTGACAACGGCACCTATCAGAAGATCGTAGACAAATGGTTTGAGGCCAAATCATGAATCTGGATTTCTCTCCTGTCCTGGCCGGCTGGGAGCCGCTGTTACGCGGGACCCTGGTGACCATCGAGGTCACTGCCGGCGCATTGCTGCTCTCGTGCATCGTCGGGCTGCTCATCGGTATCGGGCGCCTGAATCCCGAGCGCAAATTTATCTATATGCTGTGCAGTACCTATCTGACGATTTTCCGCGGCACGCCCCTGCTGGTGCAGCTATTTATCTGGTTCTTCGGGCTACCGCAATTTGGCATTCTTTTGCCGGCCTACCTGTGTGGCGTACTGGGGCTGGGCATGTATTCGGCCTCGTATGTCTCCGAAGTGGTGCGCGGTTCCATTCAATCGGTGGACAAGGGCCAGGGCGAAGCGGCCAGGTCACTGGGTATGTCCGCGCGCCAGGCCATGCGCAAAATCGTTCTGCCTCAGGCGCTGGTACGCATGATTCCGCCATTGGGCAACGAATTTATCGCGCTTATCAAAAACTCTGCTCTGGTGTCTTTGCTGACGATTCACGATGTGATGCATGAAGGCCAGAAAATTATCAGCGTGTCATATCGTTCGCTCGAAACGTATCTGGTCATTGCCCTCATTTATCTGGTGCTGACCGCCACCGCAATGTTCATATTGCGTAAAGTAGAAAACTCACTTAAAGCCGGAGGAATGGTTCAATGACGCCATCCATGATTCATCTTGATCGCGTTGAAAAATTCTACGGCGACCATCAAGTGCTCAAGGGCGTAAGCCTGGATATTGCACGGTCCTCTGTCGTGGTCCTGATCGGGCCCAGCGGCTCAGGCAAAAGTACCTTGTTGCGCTGCTGCAATGGTCTGGAGACGGCGCAAAAAGGCAATATCACGATCAACGGACAAGCGCTGCTCAAGGACGGCAAACTGATTGCCGAAAAAGACCTGAATGCATTGCGCATGAACGTTGGCATGGTGTTCCAGTCGTTCAATCTGTTTCCCCATCTGTCGGTACTGGACAATGTCACGATTGCGCCCAAGACTCTGAAAAAAACTACCGATGCCGATGCGCGAAAACTCGCATTGTCGTTACTGGAAAAAGTCGGCTTAAAGGAAAAAGCCCAGGCGATGCCGGCCAGCCTGTCCGGCGGCCAGAAGCAACGCGTGGCCATCGCGCGGGCGCTGGCCATGGAGCCGGAGGTCATGCTGTTTGACGAACCAACCTCGGCGCTGGATCCCGAACTGGTAGGCGAGGTGCTGCAGGTCATGAAAATGCTGGCCAGCGAGGGCATGACCATGCTGGTCGTTACCCACGAGATGGGCTTTGCCCGCGATGTAGCCGACAAGGTGGTGGTCATGGATCACGGTGTGATTCTTGAAGAAGATATCCCCTCTGTCATCTTTACGCAGCCGGCACATGAACGTACCCGTTCATTTCTGCAGGCCGTCCTGAACGCTTGAATTTCACTTATCATAATGACAAAAGCAATATTTTCCTGGCACGGCAGAGTGGATGCTGCCGAACGTGGCGATACCTGCCGGCTTCACCAGATTGCCCAGCCACTGGGCGATAGCCTTCCCGACACCCTGAACGAGCAAGCCGTTGTTCTGGGGTTTTGCTGCGACGAAGGTGTCAATCGCAACCATGGCCGCATGGGCGCACGTCAGGCACCTGATCATGTGCGTCGGGCGCTTGCGGGCCTGCCCGCCCATAAACTGCAACGCCTTTACGATGCAGGCGATATTTGCTGCGACGATAATAATCTGGAACTGGCGCAAAGCCAGCTGGCAAACAGGATCGGCGCTCTGCTGAACACCTCTTCACGCCTGGCCGTCATCGGCGGCGGCCATGAAATTGCCTACGGCAGTTACCTGGGGCTGGACCAGCATTTGCAGGCAACGGCGCAGCCGGGGACCGTGCTGGTGCTTAATCTGGATGCGCATTTTGATTTACGCACCAGCCGGCCCGCCAGCTCGGGCACCCCGTTCGACCAGGTATTGGAACATGCGGCGCAACACGGTCGGTCTGTTCGTTATTGCTGCCTGGGCGTCTCGCTCCTGTCCAACACGCCTGCCCTGTTCGAACGGGCACGGGAAATGGATGTTGCCTATCTGGAAGACACGCAAATGCAGGAAAGCCAGTTGCCGCAGATCCGGCAGTTTGTGGCTGCGCAATTGCAGGGGGTATCTCATCTTTATCTGACCATTGATATGGACGTGCTGCCGGCC
Source organism: Advenella sp. (assembly GCA_050742695.1). Lineage (GTDB taxonomy): Bacteria > Pseudomonadota > Gammaproteobacteria > Burkholderiales > Burkholderiaceae_B > Advenella. The sequence goes on from JBOIGK010000173.1 coordinate 2,989, forward strand.
TGGCAGGCACCCGGCGTATCGGCGCCAGCCGCCTATGGCGTCAGCCTGACGGTCATCGAAGCCATTCTGGGTATGGTCAAGGAGTCGGGCAAGCTGCGACTACTGGATATCGCGGAGGTCAACCCTGAGTATGACCATGACGGGCTGACGGCGAAAACCGCTGCAAGGCTGATCTGGCGGTATCTGCAACCGGCATGATACAAAGTAACAAGGCGCGGCAGGCCACAACGCGCCTGCCGCGCTTTGGCGCCCGATTCAACGACGGCGATATTGCTTTTTTCCTGCCAGCGTTCAGACCACAACAGCGTTAGCTGCCCGACACAAACTCCAGTTGCCGCCATGCTTCGTAACTGACAATGGCCACGGCATTGGACAGATTCAAACTCCGGTTATTGGGCAACATCGGGATTCTCAGACGTTCGCTGTCGGCAAAGGTGGCCATGACCTCGGGAGCAAGCCCGGTGGTTTCGGCACCAAAAAGCAGCACATCCCCATCCTGAAACGCCGCATCGGTATAGGCGCGCGTGCCTTTGGTGGTGATGGCAAAAATCCGCTGGCCAGGCACGCTGGCCACAAACGCGGCGTAGTCCGGATGAATCGTCACCTTGGCCAGATCGTGATAATCCAACCCGGCGCGGCGCATTTTTGCATCATCAATGCGAAACCCCATCGGCTCAATCAGATGCAGCCAGCAGCCATTATTGGCAATCAGCCGAATAATATTACCGGTATTGGGCGCAATTTTAGGTTCGAACAGGGCAATATGGAGCATGGGCAACGTAAGGAGAAGGGAACAGATGGCAGGCGCAATAGGCGCGCCCTATTTTTTCCAGAATCCGGGAGTAAAGAGCACTAGCACGGTAAAGAACTCCAGGCGGCCTATCAACATGGCAAAGGTACAAATCCACATCTGGAAGTTGCTCAGTCCTGAGTAATTACTCATGGGGCCGACATCACCAAGACCCGGCCCAATATTGGACAGGCTGGCGAAAACTGCAGATGACGCCGTGGTAAAGTCCAGGCCGGATATGACCATCACACCGGTCAGCGCCACATTCATGATGACAAACAGAATCACAAACGCCATGATGGAAGAAATAATTGGCGGCGGCACGATCCGTTTACCCAACTTGACCGGACAAACGGCATGCGGATGCAGCAGCTTGCGCAACTCTGCCCGAATCTGCTTCACAATCAGAACGACCCGGATCAACTTGATACCGCCTCCGGTTGAACCGGCGGAAGAGGAAAAACTGCCCAGCAGCAACATCATGACCGGTAACAGGACCGGCCAGTGCAAATAATCGGTATTGGCAAAACCCGTCGTGGTCGCCAGCGAAATGGTATTGAACATTCCGAAACGGAAGGCCTGGGTCAGGGTAGGATATACGTCGTCAAAATACAGCCAGGCGCTGACTCCCAAACCGGCAAGCAGGAGAATTGCCAAAAATATTTTTGTTTCCGGGCAGGTTACATAGTAGCGCAGGTTGCGGAATCTCAACACATTGTAGTGCGTGGCAAAGTTAATGCCTGCAAACAACATGAATACGCAGGCAACCGTATCGACCAAGGGGGAATCGTAATGCTGAAAGCCTTCATCGTAAATCGAAAATCCACCGAGCGCCATGGTAGAGGCCGCATGGCACCATGCATCGAACCAAGACAAACCAGCCAGACGATAGCAAATGACGCAAAGTGTAGAGACTGAGATATAAATGGCATACAACGCCTTGGCCGTCCCCGCAATGCGAGGCGTCAGCTTTTCTTCTTTCATCGGGCCCGGTATTTCGCCACGCATGACCTGATGGCCACCCACGCCCAGTAGCGGCATGATTGCCACAGCCATTACCAGAATTCCCATACCGCCCACCCAAATCAGGGTGACCCGCCAGATATTGACCGAAGGCGGCAACTCGGAGATGTTATTCAGAACAGAAGCACCCGTTGTGGTCAGCCCCGACATGGCTTCGTAATAGGCATGAGTAAACGTCAAAGACTGCCCTTCTATATAGGCATCAAAGACGAACGGTAGGGAAGCGATCAGCGGGAAGACCAGCCAGACCAGAGAGACCAGCAGCAGTCCATTGCGGGGGTTGATCTCGTCCTTGGAACTGCTGGTGAGTTTCCACAGCGACGCCGACACAACTACTGCAATCGCCAGGCTAAGCAGAAAGGCATTATGTGCGCCATCTTCAAAGTAGAGCGAAACGCCCAGCGGGAAAATCAGTATGGAGGAAAATCCGAGCATCGTCAGGCTGAGCGCATGCAAGACATTCAGAATATTGCGCATGTAGGCAGCCTAGAAGAAAAACACGGAAACCTGGAAGAGTTTCTCAACCCGTCGCATATCGTGTCGGTTTCCAGCAAAAACCACCACGTGATCGCCCGGCTGAATAATGGTTGCCGGTTCGGGCAAAATTACTTCATTCTCACGCAAAATGGCTGCCACGATGGCTGTCTTGGGCAATTTGAGATCGTGAATGGATTTGCCGACCACTTGGGAGCTTTTCTTATCGCCATTGACTTCGAACTCTATGGCCTCGGCGTTGCCCCAGCGCAGGCGATGCCCTGCCACTACCGCACCCTGTCGCACATCGCGCAGCAGCGCGCCGATTGTTGCCTGAGATGGAGATACAGCGATGTCGATCAGACTGCCCTCCATTAATTCACCGTAAGCCTTGCGGTTGATCAGCGCAATAACCTTACGGGCGCCCAGGCGCTTGGCCAGCAACGACGACATGATATTGTCTTCATCATCATTGGTGACGGCCAGGAAGGTGTCCATCTCTTCAATATTTTCATTATCCAGCAACGACTCATCCGTGGCATCGCCCTGCAACACCAGGACTTTGCTGGGCAACAGGGAGGCCAGGGTTTCGCAACGCTCCCTGTTGTTTTCCAGGATACGCACGTTGTAGCTACCTTCTGACAGCTTGCGGGCAAGCCGGTAGCCGATATTGCCACCGCCGGCAATCATGACCGTACGCACCTTGCGCGAAGCATATTGAAGTTTGGCAACGGCCTGCTTACCCTCCTGGGTATCCACAGCCACCACCAGTTCGTCGCCTTGCTGGATCTTCGATTCGTGATCCAAAGCGACAGAGGCACCGTTGCGAAAAATTTCCAACACACGAGCATTCAGGTCAGGCAGATTTTCTCCCATCCGATTGACCCGCAGATTAATCAGCGGACTGACGCGGCCGATGCGAATGATCAGAATGCTCAAGCGACCGGCACCAAACTCCACCACCTGCAGCGCTTCTGGAAATTCGATCAGGCTGTGCAGATAAGTAGTTACGCTATCTTCGGGGCTAATCACAGAATCCACGCCGAAGCTTTCTTTGATCAGCTCGGCATTGCTTGAATAGTCGTAGCTTCTGACGCGGACAATCCGGCGCGGAATATTGAAAACATCCTTGGCAATCCTGCATGCAACCAGATTGACTGGATCAGTGGCCGCACAGGCGACCAGCAGATCGGTGTCGTCGGCTCCGGCAGAACGCAGGACATCGGGCATAGAGGCGTCGCCCTGCACGCCACGCAGATCGAACCGGTCCTGCAGGTAGCGCAGGCGCTCACCATCGGTATCGACAATCGTGATATCGTTTTTTTCAGAGACAAGATTCTCGGCGACGCTCGCACCCACGCGTCCCGCGCCAAGGATCAGAATCTTCATGAATTGCGTTTGCGTGAGGAATCAATACCTAGTTGACGCAGCTTGCGATACAAGTGCGTGCGTTCCAGCCCGGTTTTTTCCGACACCCTGGTCATGCTGTGATTTTCGCGGCCCAGGTGATATTCAAAATAGACTCGCTCGAATTCGTCCCGGGCGTCACGCAGTGGCTGGTCAAGCGAAATGCTGCCCAACTGCGACCCTTGCACCGGCGCTTCCGGCTCAGCCGCAACCGCCGAACCCTGGACCGTCGCAGAGGCAGGCGCCGTCACCGTACCCGGTCTGGCAGCAGGAGCTGCAGCCGGCGTGCGGTTAGCGCCATTGGTTGCCGATGCCAAAACCTGTTTGGCGTGCGGCCGCATCAGGCCGGCCTGCACGGTCTTGAGCAGTTTTTGCAGCGTGATGGGTTTTTCAAGAAAATCCATGGCGCCAATGCGGGTGGCTTCAACCGCAGTGTCTACAGTCGCGTGCCCGCTCATCATGATAACTGGCATATCCAGCAAACCCTGGGAGCCCCATTCCTTGAGCAGGCTGACACCATCGGTATCGGGCATCCAGATATCAAGAAGCACCAGATCGGGCCGGTAGCGCAGGCGAGCGGCACGTGCCTGCGAAGCGTTCTCTGCAAGCTCTACGGTGTGACCTTCGTCGTATAAAATTTCCGACAGAAGTTCGCGTATACCAATTTCATCGTCAA
>JBOIGK010000174.1:0-1728 GCA_050742695.1 Advenella sp.
GGTACCAGGCTCAAAAACGGCGATTTCCTGATTGCCGCCATTACTTCCTGCACCAATACGTCCAATCCCAGCGTGATGCTGGCTGCGGGGCTGCTAGCCAAAAAAGCGGTGCAGGCCGGCATGAAAATCTCCAGCCATATCAAGACATCGCTGGCGCCCGGCTCCCGCGTGGTTACCGAGTACCTGACCGCAACCGGCCTGCTGCCATATCTGGATAAACTCGGGTTTGACGTGGCGGCCTACGGCTGCACCACCTGTATTGGCAACGCAGGCGACCTGTCGGCCGATATCAACCAGTCCATCACTGAAAATGATCTGGTCTGCGCCGCAGTCCTGTCCGGCAATCGCAACTTCGAAGCCCGGATCCACCCGAATATCAAGGCCAACTTCCTGGCCTCGCCTCCGCTGGTGGTTGCCTATGCCCTGGCTGGCACCATCAACAAAGATCTCATGACCGAGCCGGTTGGCAAAGGCAAAAACGGCGACGTGTGGCTCGGCGACATCTGGCCAAGCGAACAAGAGGTGCAGGAACTGCTGACGGCTGCCATGCAGCCCGAGGTCTATCGTCAGAATTACGCCCAGGTCAAAGCCAACCCGGGCAAGCTGTGGGAAAAGATCAAGGGCGTGACGGGAAATGTTTACAATTGGCCTGAATCTACTTATATAGCTAAACCACCGTTCTTTGACGCATTTGAAATGACGCCGTCACCCATGCCGCCGGTCAAGAATGCCCGGGCGCTGGGTATCTTTGGCGATTCGGTTACGACCGACCACATCTCGCCTGCCGGTTCCATCAAGGAAACCTCGCCTGCCGGCCGCTGGCTCAACGAGCACGGCATCATGAAAGCCGATTTCAACAGCTACGGCTCGCGTCGCGGCAATCACGAGATCATGATGCGCGGCACGTTTGCCAACGTACGTATCAAAAACCTGATGATTCCGGCGTTGCCTACAGGCAGTCGCGTAGAAGGCGGAGAGACCCTGCACCAGCCCAGTGGCGAGCAGATGTCCATTTACGACGCAGCCATGAAATACATCCAGGATGGCGTGTCCACCGTGGTATTCGGCGGAGAAGAATACGGCACGGGTTCCTCGCGCGACTGGGCCGCCAAGGGGACGCAGCTATTGGGCGTCAAGGCCGTGATTGCACGCAGTTTTGAGCGCATCCACCGCAGCAATCTGGTTGGCATGGGCGTGCTGCCGCTGCAGTTCAAGAACAATGACAGTGTCGATACACTGGGCATTACCGGTACCGAAACGTTCGATATCAGCGGGTTGGAAAACGGCATCAAGGCTCAGCAGGATGTCACGCTGACCATTCGTCGGGACGATGGCAGCTCACAGGACGTCGCGGTTCTGCTGCGTATCGACACACCAATTGAAGTTGATTATTACCAGAACGGCGGTATTTTGCCGTTCGTACTGCGCCAGCTGCTTTGATAGACGCCAGGGTCCGCACCGCGCCGGCAAAACAGGCTGAGTCTTCTGCCGTATGCCCCAGCACCGCCGGCCCGGGCGAACAAATGGTGTTTTGCCCGATCAGCGCAGCGGCGCGAGATCCTAACATGCTGCCCGGCCTGCCTTTTGAAGACAAGCCGGCAGCGCAACTACAAGTGTAATGAACCGGAAAAAACCAGCCAGCCTGCACGCCAGCGATCAACCGCTACTCGATTTATGCCTTGCCCTGAAGCAATCAGGCTGCATTGTTGAAGATCGTTATTGGGAAAA
>JBOIGK010000175.1:0-6444 GCA_050742695.1 Advenella sp.
CGTTGAGCATACCCTATATTTTCAGAAATATTACAAATTCGATTTCATTAGTCCAGGGAGCAACAATGGATACCATCAACAGAAGCAGTCCGGAATACATCACGCAATCGGTCTTACAACTGGTGCAGCGGGCCCGTACTGCCCAATGCCTGTTTTCCACCTTCGACCAACAACGCATTGACCAGGCGGTACTGGCAGTGGGCTGGGCGATCATGGAGCCCGAGCGGAACCGCCAGTTGGCTGAACAAGCGGTTGCCGACACAGGCCTTGGCAATGTGCCCGACAAAATTCGCAAGAATCATCGCAAAACGTTGGGGCTGCTGCGCGATCTGGATGGTGTCAAATCCACAGGAATCATCGGCTGCGACGCCGCTACCGGCATCACGGAAATTGCCCGTGCCGCTGGCGTTGTAGCAGCCATCACGCCCTCGACCAACCCCGGCGCGACCCCGGCCAACAAAATCATAAATGCAATCAAATGCGGCAACGCCATCATCGTGGCGCCGTCGCCTAAAGGGGCCGGCACCAGCAGGCTGCTGCTCCAATTCATTCATGCAGAATTTGACCGTATCGGTGTCCCCCGGGACCTGGTGCTAATGCTGCCTGAGCCTATCAGCAAGGCTGCAACTGCCGCCCTGATGCAGCACGCCGATCTGGTTGTCGCCACCGGCTCCCAGGCCAATGTACGGATGGCCCATACCAGCGGCACCCCGGCTTTCGGTGTCGGCGCAGGCAATGTCACCGTTATCGTGGACGAATCAGCCGATCTGCAGACCGCAGCCAGCCTGATTCGCCAGTCCAAGACCTTTGACAACGCCACAAGTTGCTCATCGGAAAATAGCGTCATTATCGACGCCTCGGTTTATGACGCCATGCTGGCGGCACTGGTCGCTGAAGGCGGCGTGATGCTGGATGACCATGACAAGCAACGTCTGCAGGACCTTATGTGGCATGACGGCAAGCTGAGCGCCGTCTTCTCAGGCAAGGATGCCGCGCAGATTGTGCAGATCGCGCAAATCGGCGACACGCAAACGCCTGCCGCGCCTCGCTTTCTGATGGTAGAAGAAGCCGGTTTCGGACGTGAACATCCGTTTTCCGGCGAGAAGCTGGCACCGGTTCTGACCGTTTATAAAGCCTCTGACTTTGACCACGCCAAACGCATTGCCAGCAACATCTACGGCTATATGGGTGCAGGTCACTCAATCGGGCTGCATACGACCCGAACCGAACGCGCACAGGAGTTGGGCATGACGCTGCCCGTATCCCGGGTGATCGTCAATCAGGCGCATTGCTTTGCCACAGGCGGCAATTTTGACAACGGCCTGCCGTTTTCCCTGTCCATGGGTTGCGGCACCTGGGGCGGTAACAGTTTTTCCGACAACATGAATTATCGCCACTATATGAATATCACACGCGTGGTACAGACAATCGCTGCTAAAGAGCCCCAGGCTGACGCGATTTTTGCCGACTACCTGGAGAAATTTCATCATGCCTGAAACCACAACAACCATTACCGGCCTGCTTGATCGAAATGCAGCAACATGGGCGTCCGATCCGTATCTTGTCGACGCTATCCACGGGCAGGCGATGACCTATGGCGATATCACAAGTGAATGCAAAGGCTTCGCCAGACAGCTGGTAGCGCTGGGCATTGCCCGGGGCGACACGGTTTCGGTGTTCATGCCCAATGGTGTAAACACGGCCAAAATCATCGTTGCCACCATGTACGGCGGTTATGTCGTCAATCCGATCAACCTGCTCTGCCAGGAAAAGCAATTGGCGTATATTCTCGGCCACGCCGATACCAGAATCGTATTTACCACTAAAGAGCTGGAACCAGTAGTCTGCGCCGCATTGAAAGCCAGTGGCGCGCAGGCGATGATAGTGGCCACGGCGCCTGATGCGGCAACGCTACCTACATTAACGCTGGGCCCGCTACCGTCAAGCACAGGCGAGCCTGTTAGCGCCAGTCTACCCGCCCTGCTCATGTACACATCGGGCACCACCGGTGTTCCCAAGGGCGTCATACTTACCCATGCAAATCTGCTGGCAAGTGCCCGGGCCATTGCCAGCGAACACCAATTGGAAAAATCGGATCGCTGCCTTTGCGTGCTGCCGCTGTATCACATTAATGCACTTGTGGTAAACATATTGACGCCGCTACTGTGCGGCGCCGCTGTCATTATTGATTGCAAGTTTTCGGCCACGCATTTCTGGCCTCGGGTCCGGAAATTCCAGTGCACCTGGATCAATGCCGTACCCACCATCATCAGCTATCTGATCAATGACGAAAATCCCTGCTCCATTGATCGCAGCCAAATCCGTTTCTGCCGCTCTGCATCGGCAGCACTGGCGCCCTTTCACCACAAATCATTCGAAGAAAAATTTGGCATCGGCATTATCGAAACCATGGGAATGACAGAAACGGCGGCCCCCATATTCAGCAACCCCTATGATCCGGCACAACGCAAGATCGGCAGTATCGGTCGGCCCTCCGGCGTGCAGGCCAGGGTCATAGACAAACAAGGCAAGGATTTGCCACCGGGAGAAAAAGGCGAAATCCTGGTCCGCGGCGACAACGTCATGCTCGGCTATTACAAGTCGCCCGAACAGACCCAAAAAGCGTTTACGGCAGACGGCTGGCTGCGCACCGGCGATCTGGGATACAGGGATGGCGATGACTTTTATTTTATTACCGGACGCGTCAAGGAGCTGATTATCAAAGGAGGTGAGAACATCGCACCGCGCGAGATCGACGAAATTTTACTGGCCCATCCGGACATACTGGATGCCGCTGTGGTTGGAATAGATGACAAGCATTATGGCCAGAATATCGCAGCTTATATCGTAAAACGCATGACCACCCGAAACGACGATGACCTTATCCAGGACATCAATCAGTTTTGTATCAGGGAGCTGGGCAGCTACAAATCGCCTGCCGCGTTCCGTTTTGTCGCAGAGTTGCCAAGAGGACCTTCAGGGAAGGTGCAACGCCTGAAATTGCTGGAGCTGTAGAAATTGTCGGAACACAAAACATGATTCAATCATCAAGGAGACAACATGATCAGGAACATAAAAACCAGACATATGATACTGGGCCTGCTGTGCGCAATGTATTTCATTGCCTATGTAGACCGGGTCAATATCGCAGTCGCAGCACCCTTTATCGCCGAAGAATTCAATCTGTCGCCGACAGAGCTAGGCTTCATCTTTTCCGCCTTTGCCTATCCGTATCTTGTCATGCAGATATTGGGCGGCTGGCTGGCTGACCGATTCGGGCCGAAAAAAATTCTGCTTATCCTGTCGCTGATCTGGGGCCTGGCAACATTGCTGACCGGTTTCATCGGTGGCCTGATGGCACTTGTAATTATGCGCGTACTGCTGGGCGTTGGCGAAGGAGGCGCCTTTCCCACTGCCACGCGCGCCATGACCTCATGGATGCCCAAATCCTCTCGCGGTTTTGCCCAGGGTATTACACACAGCTTTTCCCGGTTGGGCGGGGCCATTACGCCGCCCATTGTCCTTGCCATTGTGTATTACGCCGGCTGGCGCGAGGCGTTTATTGTGCTGGGCGCGCTCAGCCTGTTATGGACGCTGGCCTATCTGCTGCTGTTTACCGACACCCCCCATCAACACAAAACCATTACCCCTGCAGAACTGGAGGAAATCGGCGAGCCGGCCCGCAAGAACAAGGCCTCGGGCAAAACCCCATGGAAAGACATGATCAGCAAAATGTGGCTGGTTACTTTTGTGGATTTTTGCTACGGCTGGTCCCTCTGGGTGTTTCTGACCTGGCTGCCCTCTTACCTGACGGACGACCGGGGGTTCGATCTGAAAGCGATGGCGCTGTTTACGACGCTGCCGCTGCTGGCCGGTGTCATCGGCGATACCCTTGGCGGGGTGATATCCGACAAACTGTATATCCGCACCAAACGCCTGCGCTTTGCCCGCGTATCTGTACTCTCGCTCGGCCTGTTTCTGGCGTTCCTGTGCATTATGCCCATGATTTTCATCCGTGATCCGCTTATTGCAATCGTCCTTATCTCCGCCTGCTTTTTCTTTCTTGAACTGACCAATCCGGTCCTGTGGAGTCTGCCCATGGATATTGCCGGCAAGTATGCGGGCACGGCAGGCGGGATGATGAATTCAGGATTCGGCCTGGCAGGCGCGATTTCACCCGTGGTCTTCGGGTTCCTGATCCAGACAACAGGTAACTATACTCTGCCGTTTCTGATCTCCGGCGGGTTGCTGCTGATAGGCGCCATTGCGGCCCTGATGATCGATCCGAACCGGACCGTGAATGACACGACAACCACGCCGGTCGACTTTCAGTTCAAGGCCAGACCGGCCCCGGCCTTTGCGCTAGGCGTATCGTCAAGCCATAAGCGTTGATCTGGAGTGCTTTGCTGCCCGATGCCATACCAGGTGCCGGGCAGGACACAATTACTCACCTCCATGACAACTGGCATTACAGTGGAAACGGGCCTCGCATCCAGGAGAATAAGCAAGGCCCGTGCTTCATACCGGACGCATTACTTCAACAATAGTTCCGGTAGCCAGAGCGAAAAGGCGGGTACATAGGTCACCAGCGCCAGGGCAAGAATCAGCGCCCCATAGAACGGCCAGATAGTGCGCATTACGGTACCCACCGACACCTGACCAATGGCGCAGCCAACAAACTGCGTAGTGCCAACCGGCGGCGTATTCAAGCCCAGGGCGCAGTTAAGGAGCATCACAATCCCGAATTGCACCGGCCCCATGCCGTACTGCATGCAAATCGGCAGAAAGATCGGCGTGCAGATCAGGATGGTGGCAGCCATATCCAGAAAGGTACCCAGCACAAAAAGCGATACGTTCACCATCAGGAAGATTGCCCATGGGCTGGTGGAAATGGAGGACATCAGTTCGCCGGTTTTTTCTGCTACGCCATAAAAGCCGATCAGGTAGCCGAACGTGGCTGAAATGCCGATCAATAACAACACCACACCGGTCGTCTTTACTGCCTTGGCGGCGGCGCGCACAAATTGCTGCATGGTCAGCGAACGATACACGAGGCCGGTGAGCAGCAACGAATAGAGCACGGCAATGGCCGCCGATTCCGTGGCTGTAAATACCCCGCTCAATATGCCCGCGATGATCAACACAATCACAAACATGCCGGGTATGGCGGCCACCATGGACGTGAACACGATACGCCATCCGGGAAACGTGCCCGCCGGATAACCGCGTTTACGCGCAACCAGATAGGCGGCAAGCAGATTGCACAGCGTCAGGATCACCGCCGGCACGATACCGGCAGCAATCAGCGCAGCAATGGATACTTTACCGCCGGCCGCAAGCGTGTAGATGATGATGTTATGACTGGTGGGCATCAGCGCCCCGACCAACGCAGCATGCGTAGTCACGTTGACCGCATAATCGGCGTGGTAACCTTCGCGTTTCATCATGGGAATCATGACCGAGCCCATGGCCGATACATCTGCCACGGGGGACCCCGACACGCCGCCAAAAAGCGTGCACGCAACCACATTCGACATTCCCAGGCCGCCTCGCACATGCCCGACCATGGACTTGGCGAAGTTGACAATGCGATCGGCGATGCCGCCGTACAACATCAGTTCCCCGGTAAAAATGAAGAACGGAATGGCCAGGAAGGAAAAGGCATTCATGCCGGATGTCATTTGCTGGAACGCGACGGCAATCGGCAGGTCTTCAAAAGCGATCGTGGCAATGGATGCCAGGCCAATGGCAAAGGCAACCGGTACGCCAATCACCAGAAAGCCGATGAACGACATGGAAAGAAGCGTCAAAGCCATGCGGGCACCACCTTTTGATTGCGCAATATCGCGATTATATGTTCGATCGAAAACAGCACAATCAATACACCGGACAGCATGGCGGGCACATACTTCCATGCCTCGGAAAGACCAAGATTGGGAATTTTCACCGCATGTACCGATTCTGCCAGCTCGCCGCAATACCATGCCATCATCGCGCCAAACAGCAACACCAGCGCATGCACGAAAATGCATAGCCGGCGCTTGAGCAAAGGCGGCAGCAGATCTGCCAGCGATTCGAAACCGATATGCCCGGCATCACGCACCCCCACGGCGGCGCCCATCATCGTCACAAACAGCACCAGCAGCAGCGACAGACTTTCTGCCCAGGTAGGTGTGTTGTTCAGGACATGACGCCCGAATACCTGGAATGCCACAGCAGCAATCAGGCAGACCAGGCCGGCAACACTGGCCATCATGCACAGACGCGCCAGCAGTGCGCACCCGCGTGTATACAGATCCAGCGGAGAAATCCGGCAACAGCCGGGCCTCCCCGCATGAACATCGCCAACGGTTTTGGATTCAATCATTTGCGCAGTCATCACAAGTCCTATTTCACAGCCTGGATGCGCGCAACCAGATCCTTCATTTGCGGTGTCGTAATAAA